>JBFHUP010000010.1:0-13584 GCA_041589975.1 Sulfurimonadaceae bacterium
AGCATGTAGTTCCTACCCTGAGAGTGCCGAAGGTGTGGCTAAGGCAGTCTGTTTAGAACTTAAAAAAGGAAGCTTTGATCAGCTCGAGCAGTATGTCGCACCAGAAGAGAAAGCCTCTTTTAAAGAGAGTTTTGCCAAATCCGAAAAGTTTTTACAATCATCCATCGCTAAAAATATGTTTGCAACCATGCAGTGTGACAAAAATGACGGCGTTCAAATCTATGATGGTGATCGCCAAAAATTCTCCTTTGGACAGATGAAAATCAAAGTATTTAAACAGCAGAACCGCTGGTACTTTACCAATTAAGTTAAAGCCTCCTATGTCATCAGCTGCTGTTGCTATTTTTTCCATGTATATCTTTATCGCCATGGGCTATATAGCCAAAAAGAGCTTCTCAAAAGATATACATTCTAAAACGCTCAATCTGCTTTCTGTCTACATGCTCCAACCCTTTTTAACCTTTTGGGGACTGATGCAGCGGCCTATTGATACAACACTCATTGAAGCACCGCTTTATTATCTGCTCATTGTTATCTCTGTTTTGATACTCACCTATCCGATTATTAGAAACCTCTTTAAAGAACCCACCCAACGATCTATCGCACTGATCGCTGCCTTTATCGGTAATACTGGAAATCTAGGTATTCCTCTGGGTATTGCGATCTTTGGACTCGATTCAGTGCCGATTATGACATTGATAAATCTGATGAATATTTTTGTGGTTTATACGATAGGTGTTTACATCTACTCACGCGGTAACTTTTCGATAAAAGAGTCACTTCTTAACATAATTAAACTACCTATCTTATGGTTTGCTATTCTTGCTATTTTGATGAACAGCTATGAGGTTGCGATTCATGAACAGATCTTAAAAATGCTGCATATGGGTGCTTTTGCCAGTATGGTTGTTCAGCTCCTGCTTTTTGGTATCTATTTGCAAGAAGCCCATCTCAAACTTATCAGTATCAAACTTCTAAGCTGGGTGATGGGTATGAAATTTATTCTGATTCCTGTAGCGACTTTTTTTATCCTAAAGCTCTCTTCTCTCGAGCCCAGAATTCAGGCTATGATCTTTATGGAGCTTTTTATGCCCTTAGCCGTAGCCAATATCAATATATCCTCATTATACCGCTGCAACGTCCAAGCTGTGACTGTTCTTGTCTTTGTCAGTTCTGTTTTATTTTTAGCATTGATGTTTATCTATCTTCCATTGATTGAGAGCTTCTATTTGTAGATATGACCCATTTTGCGTATAATAATTTATGCAAGATATTAATGAAAAAATAGAAAAGCTTTACTGCTTGGCTAGAGATCGGTTTCATGAGCATGATTTAGCAGATGCTATTACCTCCTTGAAGGCCTTGCTGCAATTGGACTTCACCCACCTTGATGCCCATTTTCTTTTAGCTCAGATCTATCAAAAGGATCAAGCTTATGAACTCTCCAATCAACATCTGCATAACTGTATCAAAGCAGGCTATCAAGGGGTTAAGCTCTTAAAAGTACTTGCCTTCAACAACATGCAATTGGGTCTGCTAAAAGAGGCAATCTATGAGCTTCAAAAGCACCTTAGGGTACACCAAGATGATGCTGATGCCTATGCACTTTTAGGTGATATCTATACGAAACAGCAACAGTATCATTATGCCAAAAAGGTCTATTTGCAAGCTCTGCAACTTAAGCCCAAAGAGGCTTCTTATTATCTCAAATTGGCTCATATCTACCATACTTTGGGTGAAACCTCCCAAGCACTTTTAGAAGCTCAAAAGGCTCTAACTATAGACCCTAAATACCACCAGGCCCACTTTTTAGTCGCCACACTTTACGTCCAAATGGGCAAAGATGAAGCAGCCGTACAAAGCTATAAAGAGGCCATTGCCATTAACAATATTATTCCTATCTACTATAACAATCTGGCAGTCACTTTAGAAAAACTCAACAGACATGAAGAAGCTTTGCTTGAGCAAAAAACCGCTTTGGCATTGGACCCTGACAACAGACAATTCCAAAACAATCTCAAAAAACTCTAAAATAATCTTTGATTATAGAGCACTGAAACTATTCTGATGAATTTTCTATAGACTAAATCTACTTTTTTGGATAGAATGTCTCATATTTTAAATAAAAAAGGCAAACTTACCTTGAGGTAAGGACGCAAAGCCAACAGGTCTTTTTAAGATGGCTGGGTTACTTCATTTAAAACAGATCACAATGGATTCTGCGTTAAGCCAAAAAGGCAATCATGAGCACTGATGAAGCAAAACTTCTCAAACTTGGGGATTATGTCAAGCTCTCTTTACAAAACAAAAGTGATGAATACTACATGGTTACAGGCATTGATGATGTCTTTAAACTTCGTAAAGTAGGTGATAAAGAGCTTTTAGTCATTAAAGACCCTAAGGGATTAGAGGATTTCGTAAAGGTCAATACAAACAGGGATTCTTAAGCCCTGTCATCCCACTCTTTCAAAATAATTGGCATTTTGCAATTTTTTAACAAAATTTACTATTTTTACATATAATACTACTATGAAACAGGCTTTATCCTCTACACTTATCGGTATTAATGCTCATACAGTATGTGTAGAAACCACTTTTACCAAAGGTCTGCCCACTTTTTCCATTGTAGGACTGGCAAGCTCATCTATCCAGGAGTCTAAAGAGCGGGTCAAATCTGCATTATTATCCAATGACTTTAGCTTTCCGCCGCTGCGAATCACGATCAATCTTTCCCCTTCTGATTTACATAAAGATGGAACCCAATTTGATCTGTGTATCGCACTGCTGATCGCCTTATATGAGGATAAAAGCGTTACATTCAAGGATTGGGCGATCTTTGGAGAGTTGGGCTTGGATGGCAAGGTTAAAGAGAGCGGCAATCTTTTTGCTCATATCCTATCTTTTGCGGCCCAAAACCCGCATAAAAAACTTTTAGTCCCTGCCGAATCGGTATCTAAACTCTCTTTGATTGAAGATGTTCAAATCTATCCCGTCTCTACACTGAAAGAGGCCATAGCCTTTTTACGACAAGAGATCACCCTGCAGCCTCTTTGCCACAGCGAACTTAACTACCATCAGCTATCAATTGGGAACCGTAACTATCACTATAAAAGCGATTTTGAACTCGATTTTACAGAGGTGAAAGGACAAGAGATTGCTAAACGATCAGCTTTGATTGCAGCTGCCGGAGGTCATAACCTGCTGCTAGAAGGCAATCCTGGATCAGGTAAAAGCATGATAGCCAAAAGAGTAAGCAGTATCTTACCGCCACTGGCAAAAGAAGAGATCTTGGAGATCGCTAAACTTGACTCACTGAATGGCGAAACACCAAATTTTGCACCCCAAAGACCCTTTCGGTCACCACACCATACAGCCACACAAGCCTCGATCTTTGGAGGAGGATCTAAAGGTGCTCAAATAGGAGAGGCGGGGCTGGCCCATAAAGGCGTGCTTTTTTTTGATGAGCTGCCACACTTTTCAAAAAACATTCTGGAAGCTCTCAGAGAGCCGTTAGAAGATAAAAAAATTCTTATTTCCCGTGTTCAAAGTAAAACAGAGTACCCGACTGACTTTATTTTTGTAGCCGCTATGAACCCCTGTCCCTGCGGTAACCTGCTTAGTCAAAGTAAAACCTGCCGCTGCAGTGAAGCAGAGATCAAACGCTATAAAAACCGTCTCTCAGACCCTTTTTTGGATCGTATCGATCTGTGTGTTACGATGCAAGAATCCAATCCCCAAGATCAACCGGGTCTCAGCTCCGCCCAGATGCAACAGCAGGTATTTGCAGCCTTTAGCTTTGCTCAACAACGCAAACAAAAAGTATCCAATGGCAATCTTTCAGATAAAGAGATTGATCATTTTTGCACCCTTGATTCGCAAGGTCATGACCTCATTTCACAGGCAATTCAACGTTTTGCACTCTCTGCCAGAGCGGTCAATAAAGTTAAAAAGGTAGCCCGAACCATCGCAGACTTAGCCCAATCCGAGCAGATCTTAAAAGAACATCTTCTTGAGGCATTAAGTTACCGAAGACGCTAATTTTTAACTTTATAGCTCGCTAACAGAGCAGTTTCCAGTGTATGATGGGAGAGATTGAGGTTTTCTAAAAAGAAATTGGCTTGTTCGATATCAAAAGTCTCCATCGATTTTGCCAAATTAAGTAAAGTACCTAACTCTCCGTGATGCTTTAACAAAGCACTCTCAATCTCTTCTGCCATATGCAGTTCAGAAAGTACCACCTCCATAGAGGTATGGGTAATCACATCAATCAAGGATAATACACCCACCAATGCTGCTTCATGCGGAGCATTGGGATCTTTGGAAAACTTCTTCATCAGCTCCGACATCAGCTTGGCACGACTTTGTGCAAGCATCAACAGCGGTGAGTGAAAACTCTGATCAAACTGATTGTGGGACTTGGAAAAGGCAATCAACAGTAACCACTGTTTTAAAGGCCTTTTTCCAAGCAGAGTGATCGCATGAGCAATAGATCGGATTTTCGCACTTAATCCCAAAGCACCTGAATTCATAAAACGCAAAAGCTGTATGGTCACTTCTGGGGACTCCTCAAAAGCTTGCGATATCTCATCAATCTCGACATCTTGGTCCAAAAGATTAATCAGCTTAAAGATTTTTTTATAAGCGGGATCCAGAGCCTCTTTTTTTATGATGTCGGGTTTGGCAAAAAAATAGCCCTGAAAGAGTGTACAGCCTATTTTTTTGTAATACTCATAATCCTCTTTGGTCTCAACTTTTTCTGCTAAAAGCTGACAGCTTAAAGATTTAAACTGCTGCATACGCTCTTCCAATTTGCTTTTTTCGATCAAAGAGACATCAAGCTTTAAAATATCCATAAAGGGGAGTATCGGACCAAAGTTTTCCATAAAATCATCAGCACAATGAGCATCATCCAAGGCAAGTTTATAACCCAGACTTTTAAGATACTTAATACGTTCAAGAACCTTATCATTAACCGTAATATGCTCTAGAAGTTCAATAACAAATCGCTCTTTGGGCAAGCTTAACAGGATATCATCTAAAAGAAGTTCTTGATCGATATTAATAAACCCAAAACCATCTCCGACAACCTCGTGCAGTCCGATATGATTTAAAGTATTAACAACCACTCTCGTAGTGGCAATCATCTCATCGGAAAAACCTACAGAAACAGTGCCATCTTCCTGTAGAGATCTAAAGAGAATCTCATAACCGTAAACGCTATCGTTAGCAGTAACTATCGGTTGGCGTGCGATATAAACATGACTGGACATGGCCTCTTCCCAAGTGAAGTTACCCCTATCGTATCTACTTTTAGATTAAAAAAATTTAAACTCTTAAGTCTAACATCCGTTCTTCACCAAGCTGAGCTTTGAAGTCCTTAAAAAACTGCTCTGACTCAAAGTTTTTACCCTCAATAGTGACACGATCTTGCAGTTTGGCATTTAATAAATGTTTAATCTGATCACTGGTTACAACATCCTGATAGTGTTCAAAAAAACTGTAGACCACCGTTAAGTCATTGGTTAACTCAACATCATGTGTGACGGCATACTCATTGGCCGCTGAGATCGCTGCTGCACGCTCCAAAGTACGTGCGGCAAGCGTTCTGTCATCTTCAGAGTAGTGAGCTGTACTGTTGACAAAGGCCTGATAAGCTCTATCATCAAATTTTTCCAATAAGGCCGTACCGTAAGTCTGGCGTTGATTAGTGGTAATACCCGTATTATGGGGCTTTGTTTCTAGCGGAGTTTGTGTCTGCAGTCCATACCCAAATGATGCACTGGGATTAG
The DNA here is from genome assembly GCA_041589975.1 of Sulfurimonadaceae bacterium. Lineage (GTDB taxonomy): Bacteria > Campylobacterota > Campylobacteria > Campylobacterales > Sulfurimonadaceae > JBFEYF01. The sequence continues at coordinate 5,790 of JBFHUP010000010.1, forward strand.
TTTGTATCATCATAATAGAGTCCATCCTTTTTTCTCTATTGGCTTAGAGCAAAAAAAGCAAAAAAGGTTCCATCAAATAATACGCCAAGGAGCAAAGCCCCTTGGACTACGTTAACACTAGGTTCTCATCAGCAAGAGCTCACGTGCAGTGAACCGCACTTTGTTTCATTTCAACATAAATTCAACCCAAAATAAGAAGAACTTAATACCAAAACGAGTACTATATATTCAACATAATTTCGGCTTGGGAAGTTTATATGGAAATAGAGTTTTTAGATGTCACTACACCCTCTGATGTTGCGGTTTCTGCTGCTCGTACTTGCTACTTTCCAAACGGTCTTGTCACACCTGAAAAAAGTACCGAGTGGGCTCGCAAGCAGCCGCTTTTAGAGTCTATTTTTAAAGCGGGTCACCATACCACTTTGCAGCATACCCACATCACCATGATGATCTCAGGCATGAGCCGACATCTTATCTGGAGACTGCTGCACTCTCACAGCTACTACAATTCCGAACAGATCTCCCAACGTTATGCCAAAATGAAGATCGAAAACTTTTTTTATCCCCCTCAAGCTGACAAAGCGGCCTGGGAGAAGTTTTACGGCGAAGCCTTTGATGATTATGAGAAGATCATCGAACTTTTACATCCCGATATCAATGAAGCCCTGCCAAAGTTCAAAAAAGGTCAAGAAGCCAAAGTAGCTCAGGAGATGGCTCGTTATCTACTGCCTGTGGGTATGTCCGCCTATCTTTACCACACGGTCAATATTGTCACTATCTTGCGTTATATCGCTGTCGCTCCTTATATGCCTGAGGCGACCCAAGAAGCGATAGAGTTTGCCCGACTTTTAGAAGAGCGTCTTTTAGAACTTGATGAGGCTCTTAAGCCGCTGATCGATCATGCTAAAGCTTCCGAATCAAAGTTCCCTGAGTTTGATGTAAATGCTTTGAAAAAGCGTATCAATGCGGATGATAATGTCAAAGTTTATGATGTGACGGGTGAGGTTGACTTTGATGATTCTATGAACTATGCCGATGTCCTAAGAAGTTCCCAGATGATGTTTGACTCAGGAATCTTAGGCGGATTTACGACCTATATCGAGATGAGTTTCTCAGCCGATGCCCAAAACCAACGCCACCGTAGAAGTCCGGGTGTCAGACCTGCCATCGAAGCCAATTTCAGCGAACGTTATTATACACCGCCGATTATTGCCAACAATCCAGAGGCTAAAAAACTTTATGACGCATCACACAAACGTATGTATGCTTTTTTTCAAGAGCAATCAGAGATCTTGGGTTTTGGCGAAGCGATCTATGCTCTGTACAACTCCCAAAAGATCGATCTGATCGAGCGAAATGACTTTACCTCATTTCATCACAAAGCCCAGATGCGTCTATGCTATAACGCCCAACAAGAGATCTTTGACATTGTCTACAAACAAGTTACACAACTGCATGAGATGAAAGTACCCGGAAGTGAAAAATTCCTGCCTCCATGTACCATCCGTGCAGCTAATGGTATTCGCCCGATCTGTCCTGAAGGGGATCGCTATTGCGGTGTCAAAGTCTGGAAACTTGATTTTCAAGAATATGAACGAATCATCTAAAGGTTATCTATGTTAAAACGTTTTTTTATACTGCCGCTTCTCTTTTTAGGGTGCAGTGATGTCAGTTTCACCTACAATGGTCTGCAGTGTCCTACCAATGATCCAGGTGTGATCGAACATGATATGGCAGAGTGTCGCGTATGGGACACAGAAGATATCGAAAAATCCTTTGCCAGAGATCCGGAGTGCAAAAAATGTCTGGAAGAAAAGGGTTATAAAATTGAGGGGATTGATGGCGAACATGATGAGAGCCACTAGTCGCTTTTTTGATCTTAATGATGACTTTCGCGAACCCTTTGCCAGGGATCGTGACCGCATCCTTCACTCACAAAATTTCCGTAAACTCGAATACAAAACCCAAGTCTTTCTGAATCAAGAGGGGGACTTTTTTCGCACCCGTCTGACCCACTCTTTGGAAGTAAGCCAAATTGCCCGAGCCATTACCAAAGAACTCGAACTTGAAGAGTCCTTAGCCGAAGCCATCGCTTTGGCTCACGATCTGGGCCACACCCCTTTTGGTCATGTAGGCGGAGATACCTTGGATACTCTTTTAAAAGAGCAGGGGCATGCCAACGGCTTTGAGCATAACTTTCAATCCTTTCGTGTAGTAAGCAAGCTTGAAAAACGCTATAAAGAGTTTCATGGTCTGAATCTCACCTATGCAACACTGGAAGGTATACTCAAACACTCCTACCCTTACAAAAAAAACTTTTTGCCCAAAGAAGTGGTAGAAACTTTTGAGCTGGATCTGCACCCTTCTATTGAGGCCATGATCGTGGACAGAGCCGATGAAATCGCCTATATGAGTCATGACATTCAAGATGGTATCAATGCGGGTCTTATCAGCTTTGAAACGCTTAAACAGAGTAATCTGGTAACTAAGATCCTGGAAATGGTTGAAAATGAGGGTGTTTTTGCCATGGATGATGAAGAGATCTTCTTATACCGATTTTCTTCCCACTTTATCAACCATCTGGTCTACTCACTGATTGACTACAGCAAAAAGAAACTACCTAAGCTTACTTTACCGCTTCAAGCAACTCAGGCTCTTCCTATCGGGTTTGAAAAAGAGCTTGAAAGAGAGATCAAAATACTTAAAAAACTGCTCTTTCAAAATCTTTATGAGCATACCGAAGTGGCTCGCAAGATGTATGCGGGTCGCCAATGTATCAAGGGTCTGTTTCAAGCCTTTTACAGTGATATTAACCTGCTGCCTGCCAAGGAAAAAGCGATGGCCAAACAGGGACGTAAACATCGTGTAATCGCTGATTATATTGCTAGCCTGAGTGATCGTTATGCACTTAAACTTTATAATGAGCTCTCCGGAGTTTTTCTCAGCTGATACCAAAGGAGTCTTATGAAATATCTTCTTACTGCTGTACTGCTATATACAATGCTTGGGGCTTCTACGCTCTCCCAAAGTCTACTTAACAAACTACAGGCAACCGACGATAAACTTTATATCGTTACACTCTTTGCCTCGTGGTGCGGTGCATGTAAAAAAGAACTTCCCTATCTGAAAAAACTTGCCAAGCAGATCGATCAGCATAAAGCCACTCTTATCGGTGTGGATATTGACCGTAAACTCAACGATGCCTTAGCCTTTCAAAAAAAGATGCAGCTTAACTTCAAAGTGATTAATGACACCAAAGCCGATATCCTCAAAGCCTTACGAGTTTCAGCCGTACCCGCCATTGTCTATATCAAAAAAGGCAAGATTCTTAAGCTGATTATAGGCGGTAAGCCCGATATTAATAGATATATTCTTGAAGATATAAAAAATCTCAGGGAGTGAACTAAATATAAGAAAAATTCATGTTACAATACTCCCTATTACCTAAGGAGTTTTCATGTCTAAGCCTAAAAAGATCCTTATTGTTGATAATGATCCTTTTATTGTTGATACCCTCAAAGAGAAGATTCTCAGACAGATCGATGTAGAGATTCTTGTAGCTTTAAGCTATAAAGATTGTGTCCATATTATACGCGAAGAGACACAAAACATTGCTGTAGCTATTATTGATCTAGAACTCTCTGATAGCAAGGATGGCAGTGCCTTACATCTTACCAATCTTAATACGATCCCTTCAATCATCTTTACCTCATCCGATGAACCCAATATTAAAGAGAGCTTTTTACAAAAACATGTCATTGAATATGTAGTCAAGGAGTCTTTACAAACCTTAGAGTATACGGCTAATCTGGCTGCAAGAATTATACGAAACTTTGATCTCAATATTTTGATCGTAGATGACTCTAGCATGTCGCTCAATCTGCTTGAAATCACTCTGGACAAGATGCACTTTAACATCTATAAGGCGAGTGACGGCGTGGAAGCCTTAAAAATTTTGGACGCAGAAAAAAAATTTGCTTTGGTCATCACTGATTACCATATGCCCAATATGGATGGATTAGAACTTACTCAAGAGATACGCAGACGTTTTAAAAAAGATGAACTGAGTATAATCGTGCTAAGTGGTCAAGAAGATACTAAAAGCACCTCCTTGTTTCTCAAAGTGGGAGCCAATGACTTTATCAAAAAACCTTTTAGCTATGAAGAACTTGCATTGCGTATCAATCTCAATCTTGAGATGATTGATCTGTTTAATCAAAATCGCAAATTGGCTACCAAAGACGCCATAACCTGTGTCCATAATGAACGCTTCTTTGCTGACAGTGCCCAAGCTATATTGCTCAAAGCCGAAAGGGAAAATAGAGAGCTGCTTATCGCTTCAGTCAGTATTGACAACTTTAAACACTATGCTCAAAACTATGGAGATACGGTAGCTGAACGCATCTTAATCGACAGTGCCAAACTGATTCAAAAGGGCTTAAGAAAATCTGACCTTATTGCCCGCCAACAAGGTGAAACCTTCTCTATCCTTTTTGACAATATCAGCAAAAAAGATAGCGAGGCACTGATGGAAAAACTGCACCAAAGTTTTGAGCACCTTAAGATTCAAATCTCAGCTCAAGAGATGATCACACCTACGATCTCAATAGGTGCAGCTCACGGAAAATCCGCATCGGTCGACGCAATGCTTAAGCATGCCTACCAAGCCATGGACGTTTCACAAAGCAGCGGTAAAAACAAAACCACCTTCTTTGAGATCTAAACAGGCAAGCCTCTTAGCGGCTTGCTTCTTTGTAGCTTTTTTCAGACGGATAGATAAATACCGTATCACGTTCAACAATAATCTTCTCTTTATCATCTACTGCATAGGCAAAGATTTTGATAGGGGCCACCAGGCTTGATCCATCATCTTTGGTCATGAGCTTTTTCGCCTCAATCACAACCGCTTTTTTCTTTGTTTTGCCCGCTTTGATTTTAAACGGCTTGGTCGGACGGGCAATATAATAGTTCTCATCTTTGACATAAATGTTATTGCCTTGGGCATCCGTGATCTGTTTACGTACTTCAAAATGGAATCGATGATCCTCTGATTCAGTATTTTCAAACAAAAAACTGTAGACATTAGAGATTGTGACCTTACCGCCTACTTTTTCCAATTTATACTGTCGGGTCTCTTTATTGATATTAAGTTGCATATACTCTTTAGTGGATCCTGTAGCAATCATACCCAAGATCAAGCCCACAAGCACCACACCGTAAGCAATGACACTAGGACGGAAATAGCGTGTTTTACCCGCTTTAAGTTCTGTCTGACGTGCCGATCCCCACTCAACAAGCGTCGGTTTGCCCAGTTTCCCCATGACGGTCGTACAAGCATCCACACACTCCAGACAGTTAATACACTCTAATTGCAGACCTTTACGAATATCAATATGGGTCGGACACACCCTGACACAAGCTTCACAAGCCGTACACTCATTTTCTGGTTCCAACTGTTTGGCATCGGTAACAATTTTTTCATCATGATCATAAATAACCCCGCCACGATTAAAATCATAAACCGCCATCAAGGTATCATCATCATAAAGTACCGACTGTACACGGGAGTAAGGACAGACGTAGATACAAAAGTTCTCTTTAAGTACGACGATATCCCAAACCAAAAACAGGGCAATGGCAACATGAAATCCGATAAAAACCGGATGATCCTGCCAATTGACTAAATAGGTGAAAAACTCTTCCGGCGGTACAAAAAACCACATAAAGTTTGCCGAAGCAAAACCAGCCAAAATAAATGAGAGTATCACGATAACCGTCTTTTTAACGCGGTTTTTGGTCTTGGTGTAATCGGGATCTTTTTGCTTATTTTTATGCGTCTTTCGTAATTTAAAAATAGTTGTTTCAATCAGGTCTCTTAAAACAACACGAAACATCGTCTGCGGACAGGCCCAGCCGCAAAATGCTCGACCCGCAACCAAAGTCAAACCAAAAATTCCGATAAAAAGTATCATCAAAATGAATGGGAGCATATAAAGCTCTTGCATCGAAAATGAGATAAAAAAGAGATCAAGTTTTTTATGATCAAAACTTAAAAGGAAGAAATGGTTTCCATCTATGATTACCCAGGGAATAAACCAGGTAAACAGGGCGACAAAAACAAAAAATACATTTCTTTTGTAGCGAAAACTAAGCTGTTTTTTTTCTTGGACTGCAACTGACATAGGCATCCTTTCGTTCAATGAGATTCAATTCATAATCAATATTTATAATATTGATTATATCTTTTAATGGCTTAATTGTACTGAAACGATATCTCATTTTTATCTCATTAATTAAATCATTTTAAACTTTAGTTTTTACTATATATGATAAACTAGTTCCAATATTAGGTGGAGGCGTTACCTTGCAAGGACTTTTTTTAGAGTATAAAGATCCACTTTTCGGGATCATCATCTTTGTATCTCTGATTTTTATCGTGACGCTGGCAACCTTTTTGTGGAACCTTTATACCCAACGCTACAGCAATGAACACATCAAAAGTTTTGTCAATAATTTTAAAACAACAGAAAAGCCTCAAACGGTTGAAATTCTTTTAGAACATAAAGAACTTCCCATTGATGCCCTCTTTTTATTGGCACAAACCTATTTCAAATCCTCCCAATACGAAATTTGTATTGAGATCTGTATTGATATGCTTAAAAGGCCCAAAAGCACCATCCAAAGCCAAATTCTTTTTCTGCTGGCACAATCCTACTACAAAGCGGGATTTTATAAACGCTCCGAAGCGGCCATCATAGAGCTGCTACGCTATAACACTCAAGAGCCTGAAGCCCTAGCTTATCTGATTGTCATTTATGAGCGTCTACATCGCTTTAAAGATGCTATCGATGCCCTGTATGCCTTAAAAGAGATGGGACGCGATTGTGTCGATCAGGCCATTGCCTATATAAGAGTTATACAAATTATCCGTAACAACAAACTCTCTCATGAAGAGCAAGCCGAACAGCTTTTAGAGGCTTACGCCAAAGAGGTTGGTATGCTTCGGCCCGTTTTTATGCACCTGTTTCGCTCCCAATCCAAAGTGGCATGGCAGCATTTTGATATCACACAGTATGAGAAGATCATTGACATCCTGTGGAACCTCCCTGAAAACAGCTTAGATTACGATATAATTATGCAGCACAAAGGCTTACAGGCACTCTATTTTGCCAAAGGCTATTTAGATGAACCTGCCCAAAGCACTATCTTTGAGATCAATGTGCTAAACAGTTTATCTAAAGAGCATCAAGAGACGGCCTCTTTAGAGTTTAGTTACCAGTGCAGCGAATGTAAAGAGGTCACCCCTCTGATGAGTCATCGATGCCCCAACTGCTTAAGTCTGCTCACTTTAGAGGTACAGATAAGCATCGTTCAAAAGCATCAAAAAATGAGTTATTATTCATTTTAGTACGCAACTGGGGCATCTGGCACTAAATGCCGACACCACCGTCGCTAAAGCGTAAGTGTGGTGAAGCCCCATTTGCTACGCTAACGCTGAGTTTGCCTCGGCGGCAGGCCCACGCACCTTTGGTGCTTTTACCTTTTTTATTGACCCTTTTATAGTTTTTGGTCAATGATCTTGTAAAAGTATCATTAACCTATCCAAAAAGGTGCTAAAATTTTTTAAAACACCGTTATGTACTACCGACTAAGCAGCTAGCTGCGTGAGCCCTCCGCTGAGGAGGACGCAGAGTCATCGTAGTTAACTGGGCTTTGCCCAGATAACGTATTAAATTAAAGGAAACAATACACCATGTCTGATGAAATAGCGGCTTTACAAAAAAAGCTCAATTAT
>JBFHUP010000011.1:0-13423 GCA_041589975.1 Sulfurimonadaceae bacterium
TCTCAGTATGAAAATAACAAAGCATCGTATTGTTAAAGATATTGCTCCCCTTTGTGTTGATATAAAAATTGCAATGAATCTTGGTCTTATTTTAAATGAAGCATTAAACAATGCTATCAAATATGCATTTGCTCCAGATAGTGTGGGTACTATAAGCATACAACTCATGAAAAATGATCACACAGTACTGTTTCAAATCAAAGATAATGGTCGAGGAATGAAAGAGTCTGAGCAAAAAAGCGGAGGTGTCGGTTTGAATATTATAAGTGATTTGAGTCAAGCACTGCCTGAAGGGCGTCTAGAGTGGCATTATGATCATGGTACGACTTTAAAAGTCTATTTTGAATCCAAGGCCAGTCATGATTCCTAAAAATATCGTTATCATTGAAGATGAACCCATTACAGCACGTTATATTGAAGGTATTTTAAACAAGTATGGAAGTCATGTTGTAGCTATCTATAATAGTTTTAAAGGGGTCAAACAAGAGCTTAAAGATAAAGAGATAGATCTTATTTTAATGGATATCAATATTTTAGGCCCTGTTGATGGTATTGAAGCATCAAAGCGTATACAGGCTGATTATGATATCCCAATCATTTTTATTTCTGCATATAGTGACAGCGATACTATAGAGGAAGTTCTCAAAGTAGCACCTTATGGGTTTGTTACAAAGCCATTTACAGAAAATGATCTTTTGATAGCTATCAAAGTGGGATATGGAAGGTATATCTCTACCGTAGTGGATACTCAGTCGCCTAAAGAGAACCATCTGGTCAAAATAACTGATATCTGTTATTACCATAGATTGCAAAAAAGATTGTATATAGAAGGTAAACCCGTTAAGTTGTCCGCAAATCAAAACCGTCTGCTTGAAGAGCTTATACAATCACATAACAATCCTGTCAGTCAAGAGCAGTTGATTTATGCTATTTGGAACGATCAAGATATTTCGGCATCAGCACTAAGAACATTGGTATATTCACTTAGGAAACTGTTACCGCAAATACCTATTGAATCTGTAAGTAAAAGTGGATATGTTTTACGAAGTTATACTTAGAAATAAGTTACCTATTGAAGAAGTAAAGAAGCATATTTTATCTCTTTTATGATTGCTACTTTTGTGGTGTGATGATCCTAAAAGTGAGAAAAGGTCTACGAGTTTTGAGGATTGGCTCAGACCAATCCTAACTCTGCAAAAATAGGTTCGAGTTCCATCCAAAACTTCTCAAAGGTCATGGCCAAGGTGTTGCTTTCTGAGTTGGCATCACTTTTCCATTCGTTGATCTTTTCGACCATGGCTTCTTTACGGCCGGCATCAATATCTTCTAGCTCATTAACTTTTTCGATAATTTTTTCTGCGTGATCTTTCATACGGACTCCTTTATTACATTGTATCTAAAAATTTTGTAGCCAGAAAGGGGTGTTGTGTTGTTCTTGTTTGATAGTTGTCTTGACACCGTGTCCCGGATAGAGTGTGGCATCAAAGTCGAGTTCGATAAAACGTTCCAGACTCTCTTTCATATGCTGAGGGTTTGATAGTGGAAAGTCATAGCGTCCTATAGAGCCGTGAAAGATAAAGTCACCGCTGAAGATGTGGTCTTGATACTGGATCATAGAGCATCCAGGTGTGTGGCCTGGAAAGTGTAAAAAAGTAAACTCAATGCCTTCAATCGTAAGGGTTTCATTCGGATCAACAATGTAGTCAGGTTCTGATGGCGGGGTGCCCAATCCAAACAGATCATCTTCGAGCAGTACTTCATCTCCTTTGGGACAGTATAAAGGGATATTAAAATACTCTTTGACCTCTTGATTCGACCAGACATGATCAAAGTGTCCATGCGTATTTAAAATGGCAACAGGGTTAGTTGTGTGAGCTTTAACCCACTCAAATGCACCGATTCCTGGGTCAATAATAAAGTCTTTGTCATCAACAGTTAAAATATAACAGTTTGTCTGGTATTGACCCATGGGTTGAACTTGTATATTCATAGGCTCACTTTTTGATTAAATTCTCATGTCATTATAGCATGAGAGTTTCATGATTTTAGTTATAATACCCTTATGAAAAATGAAACTTTAGATCGTATCCAACGGGTAGGTATAATATTACGTCCATCCTCTCCTGAACTTAAAAATTTGTACGAGAGTGCCAAAGAGGCTTTTAATCGTCATAACGTCGAAGTAGAATTAGAGGCTATGAGTGCAGAGATGATAGGGCTTGAGGGTAAAGATTTTGATACTATGTGCTGCGAATGTGATGCCTTAGTTACTCTAGGAGGTGATGGTACTTTACTCTCTACTGTTCGCCGTTCAAACAATTTTGATATCCCCATTCTGGGTGTGCATGCCGGTAAACTTGGTTTTCTAGCTGATATTGATCCGGATGAGATGGAGTCTTTTATTGAAGATATGGTTAAGGGTCACTATCGAATTGATCGCCGCTTGATGCTGGAAGCTGAGATGCGAACCAAGCATGGTATAAAAAAACTGTTTGCTTTTAATGATATTGTTATTACCCGTTCCTCTATTTCAAAAATGATTCATATCGATGCCTTTGCAGAAGATAAACATTTTAATACCTATTGGGGTGACGGTCTTATACTCTCAACACCTACGGGATCTACAGCGTATAACCTTTCTGCTGGCGGTCCTGTTTTATACCCTTTAACACCTGCCTTTATTATTACGCCTATTTGTCCCCACTCCCTGACACAGCGACCTGTGGTCTTACCGGGATATTTGGAAATATCACTCAAAACGCAGGATGAGCAGGCTGTTGTTTCCATTGATGGACAGGAGATGCATGAATTTAATAGCGAAGATGTCATAAAAATCAAAGTTTCTTCACAAACTGCTAAACTTATACACAGAGTTGAGCATAACTACTTTGATGTGCTTAAAGAAAAACTACATTGGGGTGAATAGTGATAAACCACTTTTTTGTTAAAGAGTATTTGTCGTTTGATGAAGCCAAGCTTCATTTTGATCCGGGTCTGGTGGTCTTTACAGGACCAAGTGGTAGTGGAAAGTCCATATTGCTTAATGCATTGTTGGGTACAACAGGGCAGTATGAAAGTAGTGCTTCTTTAGCTGAAGTCGAGATTGGGCATCGATTGGATATGGATGAGTATGGTATAGAGAGTGATGACCTTACTACTTTTAAACAGCTAAAAAAGGGTAATACAAGGTTTTTTGTCAACAATCAGACCATCTCAAAAAAAGCCTTACAGGATCTCTCTTCTAAATTTATACGGCACCTAAGTCATAAAGATTTTTCTGATTTTGCAGATAAAGAGCTGTTGGAAATCGTAGATCGCAAAGTGGCTCAAAAAGATGCTTCACATATGAAGCGTTGCGAAATTTTTGCCAAAGAGTTTAACGAATTTATCTCTGTAAAGAAAGAACTTGAAATGATTCAAACTGAAGAGCAACGTCTATTAGAGCTTAAAGAGTTTGCCCAGTTTGAGTTACAAAAAATCGATGCCATTGCCCCGCAAGTAGGTGAAGATGAAGAGCTTGACATCATTAAAAAAAGATTGGCGAAACGGGATAAGATAGAACAAAGTATCCAAGAAGCGAGCGTGATCTTTGATATGGAACATCGTGTCAATGAGGCACTAAGTGCTTTGGATATTGATAGTAGTTTTTTTGATGAGGCTATGAATGAACTCAGAGCCCACTTTGATGGTGTTGATGATATGATGGAAGAGTTAGAAAGTCTCGATATTGAGGCAGTATTAGATCGTATTGAGGCTATTAGTGAACTCAAACGTCGTTATGGTTCCATCGAAGAAGCCTTGGCTTATCGTGAAAAAAAAGCATCAGAGCTTGAAAAGTATGAAAATTTTGATGCCAATAAAGCCGCTTTGGAAGCGAAGTATAAAGTATTGCAAAGTTCTTTGGTCGAATCGGCAGATGCATTGCATGTGGCACGAATCGGTGTGATGGCAGAACTTGAAAAAAGTCTTAATGCCTATGTGAAAGCATTATACCTTACCAATGTTCATTTTGGATTGGATATGGCTACGATGAGTAAAAGTGGTGTCGATAAAGTGGTGATAGATATTGACGGCAGCAGTTTGGAAACGATATCGTCGGGTGAATTTAACCGATTGAGGTTGGCACTTTTAGCCTTGCGAAGTGATCTGCAGCAGCATGAAAAAGGGGTGTTGATTTTGGATGAAATTGATGCCAACCTTAGCGGTGAAGAGTCGATGAGTGTGGCTCATGTTTTAACAAAACTGGCTAAGCAGTATCAAATCTTTGCCATTTCACACCAACCACAGTTGACATCACAGGCCCATCAGCATTTTAAGGTCTATAAAGAGGGCACTCAAAGTATGGTGAAATCACTCAGTGATCAGGAACGTATCGATGAGATAGCTCGCATGATAAGCGGAGATCATATCAGCGATGAGGCGATTCAATTTGCTATCACACTTAGAAGTGCATAAATTATGTGTCTGATAATCTCACTGATATTAATGATTTTTGGCATCAATTTGCTCTTAGAAGGTGATCTGTGGATGGGGATCGGTTCTATGGTGGCATCCCTGTTTTTTATAACACTTATGGTACGCCATTTTCTGCGTGTCAAAAAAGAGCGGGGAACACTATCTGCAAAAGATTGCCTGCAGTGTAATCAACAGACAATGAACTTAGATGATAAGGAAACAAAGTGATCATAGATACACATATTCATCTGGATGATGAACGTTATGATGATGATTTAGATGAAGTGCTTGATCGGGCAAGGGCTCAGGGTGTCAAACGTTTTATTATACCGGGGGCTGATCCTCAAACATTAAAAAAAGCACAGATGCTGGCTCAAAAATATGAGGATATTTTTTTCTCCATTGGAGTTCACCCTTATGATGCTAAAGATTATGATGAAGCTTATCTTGAGCGTTTTGCTGAAGATGAGAAGTGTATTGCCGTCGGGGAGTGCGGGCTTGATTATTTTAGATTGCCGGATGATGCTTTAGAAAAGGAGGCCGAAAAAAAGCTGCAGGCTAAAGTTTTTCGGGCTCAAATAGCTCTGGCAAAACGCCTTGAAAAACCATTGATTGTTCACATCCGAGATGCCAGTGATGATGCCAAAAAAATACTTTTAGAAGAGGGGGCCAAAGCGGTTGGCGGGGTGTTGCACTGCTACAATGCGGATCATCAACTTCTTTCACTTGCCAATGAAAACTTCTATTTTGGCATTGGTGGTGTCTTAACCTTTAAAAATGCCCGGAAACTGGTAGAAGTGTTGCCAAAAGTACCTTTGGATAAGTTACTTATAGAGACTGACGGTCCCTATCTTACGCCGCATCCGCATCGAGGTAAACGTAATGAGCCACTTTATACGACATTGGTTTGCGAAAAAATATCAGAACTGTTGAACAAAGATGATGCATTTATTCGTCATGTCAGCAGTGAAAATGCAGTCAAGCTTTTTGGAGAAAAGCTGGCTGGATAGTTTTAACAAAAGTATCAGCAAAGCTTATATATAATGTGAGGTTTATTTTCTGAAAGGATTCAGTTTGATTAGAACAGCCATTACTCTTTTTGCCGTTACGCTTATAGGACATGCTGCGTTAACGTTTGACACCAATGCAAAACAGCAGGTCAAAGTACTTCAAAGTCTTGATATCGAACCCTCTTTTATCAATGATAAAAATCTCATCAAGACAGAAAATCATTATAAAAAGCGTTTTAAAAAAGCCCACTTCTTTAAAGCAATGAATGATGCGTATATCTTTATCCCGCGTATCAAAGAGATGATTACGCGTGCTGATGTACCGCAATCCATTTTATATCTTGCTATGGCTGAGTCAAATTTTAAAACCCGTGCCTATTCACGTAAACGTGCGTCCGGCATGTGGCAATTTATGCCCTATACAGGAAAGATCTTTGGTCTAAAGATTAATGATTATGTTGATGAACGTCGTGATCTGATTAAATCCACACAGGCGGCCATTAAATATCTTCAGCAGGCTCACCGAAAATTTGGTAAGTGGTATTTGGCAGCTCTGTCATACAATTGTGGAATGGGACGTGTAGCAAAGGCTATAAGAAGGGCAGGAACGGATGATCTTTCTGTTTTATTAAATGTTCGTAAAAGATATCTGCCTAAAGAGAGTCGCCACTACATCAGAAAAATTGTAGCTTTGGCTTTGATGTCTCAGGATGAAAACTTTATGCTTGATACAGAGTTTGATTACCTGATGAACCGTGGTAATGCCTACTCTTTAGCAACAGTGAAACTGCCAAGCGGTGAGAAACTCTCCCGTGTAGCTAAAATATTACACATGAAGATTTCTGAGCTTAAAAAACTTAATCGCCATCTCAAATATGACTTTATCCCGCCAAATAAAAAAGGCTATGATATCTATATCCCTTATATCAAACTATCAGCATTTAAAGAGGATTATCAACCTAAAAACTTGAAACAGATCTATTTGGTGCATACGGTAACGCGTGGCGAGAGTCTATCAAGCATTGGTCGGAAATATCGCATACCATATCGTGTGATCAAAGATTTTAATAAACTACGTCGCAATACACTCTCTTTACGTCAAAAGCTGATTATCCCTATAGATAAAAAACGTGGTTATGCACAAAACTCTTACATCGTCAGAAAGGGTGATACGCTAGGGAGTATTGCCAGAAAATTTAAATTAAAGCTAAACCGATTACGGACGATAAATAGTTTAACATCAAATAATATACATATAGGGGATAGACTGATTGTGCTGGATTAAGACGCTTTTTTTTGCCTTGATTGTCATGGGTTTGACGACAGGGTGTAGTCACCGTTTTAAAAGATCTGCTTACTTTCAAAAACACCAAAACAAATCACAGAAAAATCACTTTAACCCCCGCTATGCTGATAAAAGCAAAAAGGTTCGTCTTGACGATGAGGGGATTCAAACAGGTACCGAGCCTCAAGCCAATACCGATACGATACCTAAAAGAAGCAGACGGCATCCTACGATGAACTCTTATAAGGTCAATGGTGTAAAATACTATCCTAGCATGGTAGAAGCTGGTGAAGTGTTTCATGGTGTTGCCAGCTGGTACGGACCTGATTTTAACGGTAAGTCTACATCCAATGGAGAGATATATGATATGTATGCTTTTACGGCAGCTCATAAAACATTGCCGATGCACACTATCGTTAGGGTAACCAACACAGAGAACCTTAAGCAGGTGACTGTACGTATCAATGACAGAGGCCCTTTTATGAAAGAGCGTATTATAGATCTTTCAAAAGCTGCTGCAAGAGCCATTGATATGACAGATGAAGGCACGGCTCCGCTTCGACTTGAGATTTTGGGTTTTAATGATGGTAAAAACAAAAAGAAATCAGGTGCAAGACCTCATATAAAACAGGCAAAAGAACGACGTGTTGAAGAGGGCGAAGCTTATGTTCAGATCGGCTCTTTTTCTTTACGTTCTGGGGCTGAGACCTATCAAGAGCGTTTTGCCAGTTTGGGTGAAAATTATAAGGCTATAATTAAACAGGTGAATGTACGGGGCGAAGAGGTCTATAAAGTGTTGATTTCTGGATTTAAAAGCGAAGCTGAAGCACGCAACTATATAGAGACCCACAGCGGTTTTGAAAATGCATTTATAATAAGGGATTAACGTGAATGAGATTAAACGTAAAACTAAAGAGACAGATATTGTTGTCAGTTTAGAAGTTCAAGGCAACGGGGTTGCTTCTATTGATACGGGTGTAGGATTTTTAGATCATATGCTGGAGAGTTTTACCAAGCATAGCTATATGGACCTTTCTGTAACATGCAAAGGTGATACCCATATTGATGATCACCACAGCGTGGAAGATGTAGGTATTGTGATCGGTAAAGCTTTAAAAGCTGAGATCTTTCCTATAGAAAAAGTAGAGCGTTTCGGTAATGCCACCATCGTGATGGATGAAGCAAGTGTGACGTGTGACTTGGATCTTTCTAATCGACCCTATTTACATTATGAAACAACGCTCTCTGGTAGTGTAGGGCGTTTTGATGTGGAACTCGCCGAAGAGTTTTTCCATGCTTTAGCTCTGAATGCAGGAATTACGATGCACATCGTACAAAACAGAGGGAAAAATAAACACCATATTATTGAGGCTTCTTTTAAAGCGTTGGCTGTAGCACTGAGACGTGCGTTAATGCCTCAAGAGCGTGCAGGTATTCCAAGCACCAAAGATGTTTTATGATTAAACTGCTGCTTTTAGATGTGGACGGTACATTGACAGATGGCCAGATTATTTACAGTGCCAATGGTGATGAGCTTAAAAACTTCTCAGTCAGAGATGGTTTGGCTATCTCTTCGTGGATACGTTTGGGAAATAAGGCTGCTATTATTACAGGTCGGCAATCAACGATCGTAGAGCGTCGGGCCAAAGAGCTGGGTATTACCTTGATCTATCAAGGAATCAAAGATAAGTACAGTCTTTTGTTAGGCTTATGTGAAGATCTTGAATTAGGCTTTGATGAGATTGCTGCCATGGGTGATGATTTTAATGATCTTAAGATGCTTAAGGCGGTCGGGAAAAGCTTTACGGCTAGTGATGCACCCGAATATATTCGTAACAGCGTGGATTATGTGACAAGTCACAAAGCAGGATTTGGTGCAGCACGCGAAGCCATTGAGGTTTTGCTAGAATCGAATGGCCAAATGGATGACTTTTTAAAGCTTTGGGTATGACACTAAACCGCTTTTTTTCACTTTTTTTACTGATCTCTTTTGTGATCTACTTTGGGATTTCCCCTTACGTTATTGATCAAAAACGTCTGCAAGATATTCCTCAGTTAGAGTTTGAATCTTTTACTTCCTATGAAATAGAAGGGGAGAATGTAAATTTCATTATCAATGGACAAAGTGCCAAACGTTATGATGATAAAGTAGTGTTTAGTGATTTTGTTTTGCATGAGGAGTCAAACAACAGTATCAGCTCTGTTGCAGCACAGAGTGGCCTGTTTAAGGGTAAAGAGATCATTTTAAGTGATACAGTTCAGTATCAAAGCAGAGAGGGTATTGTTTTGGAGACGCAAAAAGCTGTCTATCATACAAAATATAAAACACTCGATATTAAAACGAATTTTCGTATGCAACGAAATAACTCCGTAATTACAGGAAGCTCACTCTTTTTTAATCAAAATAATGATAAAATAGAAGCTAAAGATGTTAAAGCATCTTTAAATCTTCAATAATTAGGTCTATTTTTGAAATTTTTTATACTTTTTACTTTTTTTATATTTTCTTTATTTGCAGCAAAACTACAGATCGAAGGGGACAACTTCGAGCGGAATCAAAAAGAAAAAGTTTCATCGTTCACAGGTAATGTCAAGATCAAAAAAGATCGAGATGAGCTTAATGCAAGTAAGGTGATGGTTTATGTTGATGATACAAACCGACCAATTAAATATGAAGCTATCGGAGATGTTACCTTTAGCGTGACGACAGAAAACAATGTCACCTACAGTGGACGATCACAAAAGCTGATTTTTTTACCGGCAACCAAAGAGTATCAATTTTACAATAAGGTTTTTATTGAAGAAAAAGCGACAGCCCGTACCTTAAGTGGTGAAAAAATTGTCTTAAGTATGGCTTCGGGCAATGCAAAGATTGCTGGTAAAGCCAAAATCCCAGTTCGGGTAACTTTTGAGATCGATGATAAAAATAGTACCAAAGTCGGCCTTAACAGTAGTCGCGAGAATAACAGCACAGATGATACTACTCAAGTAGTAACACCTGTAAAGGAACCGTAAGATGTCAACCATTGTTGATGCCCAATTCATGACATCCGCTCCATCTATCAAAGCGGCACCCTTGGCCACAGGTTTTAATGAAGTTGCTTTTATGGGTCGTAGTAATGTAGGTAAAAGTTCCTTACTCAATGCTCTGACCAATCGAAAAGGTTTGGCAAAATCTTCATCGACTCCGGGAAAGACACAGCTGATCAACTTTTTTGAGGTTGTATTTAAAGAGGATGAGCAGAAGATTCAAGCCCGTTTTGTGGATTTGCCGGGCTTCGGATATGCCAAAGTATCTAAGTCTCTTAAATCGGAGTGGCAAAAAAGTCTTACCAATTTTATAGAAAAACGTGAGACACTTAAGGTCTTTGTTCACCTAATTGATGCCCGTCATCCTCATTTGGATATTGATGTTAATGTTAGGCAGCATTTGGAGTCTATTTTACGTCCAGGACAGATTATTTTGGAAGTGGTGACCAAGATGGATAAACTCAATCAAAAAGAGAAAAATGCTTTAAAAAAAGAGCTGCCTCATGCTATATATGTTTCAAATACGAAAAAACAGGGAATTGATAGCTTACGAGAGACTTTGTATGAAATTTTGTCTGTAGAGTTGGAACATGATTCAATTTGAAAAGGCACTCTTAAGCGATATCGAAGAGATGCAAAAAGTGGTGGCTCCCTATGTCGAAGATGGTACGATCCTGCATCGAACCAATGATGAGATGGCTACTAATATACGTTCTTATACTTTAGCAAAAGATGCGGGAAAGATTGTGGGCTTTTTAGCCCTGCATATACATGCACCTGATCTGGCTGAGATCCGCAGTCTCATCATTGCTCAAACACACCAAAATAAAGGAATAGGCAAAGACATTATCAATCAGGCTCTAATAGAAGCTAAACAATTGGCTCTTAAAGAGGTGCTGGTCCTAACCTATAAGTGGGAATTTTTTAAGAAGTTGGGCTTTGTAGAGATACCGAAGTCTTCACTGCCTGATCATAAGATCTGGGCGGATTGTATCAAATGTAAGCTCTTTCCAGTATGCAACGAAGTCTCTCTTATCAAAACTATAGCAAGCTAGTATTTTACTTTATACTGCTGCTTATTTATGAAGTACTAAGCAGTATCTATCTTTTTTTACCGCCGCTTTTAGGTTTGTCGTTTTTACTCTTTGTTTATGCCGTGGAAGCGGATCGCTTGGATCTTCTGATCTTTACCTTGGGTTATCTGTTAGTTTTTGAAACCGATAGAGAGTTTGTGCTCTTTTCGACACTGTTTTTCTTTATTCTGGCCTATCACATCGGTTTGACGCGTTTGCGACAATTTATCGATTGTAAAAAGTGTCTGGACTATATCAGTATTGGTTTGGCTTACTTCGGATTTTGGTTCTTTTCGATTATTTTTAATCAGGTTATCTGGATTGATCTGCCCCAGTTTGATTGGACGATCTTTTACTATATAGCTATAGAGTGTCTGGTGGTGTTTTTCTTATGAGAATCAAGTTAATACTTTTTATCTTCTCCATTGTTTGGCTCTCTTTACTGTTTCGTGTTTATAATATCAGTATTCAATCTAATGCCTATTATGATGAACTGGCCAATAGAAATACCATAAAAACCAAATATGTCCCGCCTATCAGAGGGGAAATTCTGGACCGAAATAAAAAACCGCTTGCGATTAACAAGTTGGGTTTTAGGATTAAATTCTCGCCGCATCTGAGTACAAAAAATCGCTACAATGAACTGGAAGAGGAGATTGATCTTCTGGTAAAATATATTCCTTCGTTGAAAAAAGAGAAACTTTTAAAGATCTACAAACAAAAAGATTCTCACTATAACCATAAGTTTATTGAAGTCGTGAATTTTATCGCCTATGAGGATATTCTTCCTGTCTACTCCCGTTTAAATCTCAGAAAGCATCTGCGTCTGGAACCCGCTCCAAAACGTTACTACCCCTATGAGGAGCTGTCAGCTCATATCTTAGGCTATGTTGCCAAGGCCAATAAAAAAGATATGCAAAATAACCATGTGGTCAAGATGACCGGTTTTATTGGAAAAAATGGGGTTGAGAAATTTTACAATACTTACTTACAAGGCGAAAGCGGCTATCGCCAGATTAAAGTGAGTGCCTATAATGAAGAGATTGAAGAGCTTAAAAATGTACAGCCTATAGAGAATCGTAATCTCGTACTTTCTATTGATGTAGAGCTTCAAAAGTATATTAAACAGCAGTTTAAAAAGGATACCGGGGTTGCTATCGTTATGGATATCAAGGGCTCTGTTTTAGCTGCGGTTTCTTTACCTGAGTATGATCTGAATACTTTTGTATCGGGTATCTCTTACAAAAAATGGAAAGAGCTGATTCAGGATGTCAATGCTCCTTTTACAAATAAAATTATTAATGGTTTGTACCCTCCGGGTTCAGTTGTCAAGACAGGTCTAGGGCTTATTTATATTACTTCTGGTCTGATGGGACCATGGAACCAGTTTAACTGTAGCGGATCCATGGAGTTGGGTAAACGTAAATTTCGTTGCTGGAAATCAACCGGGCATCAAGAGACCAATGTCGTTAAAGCAATCCGTGAAAGTTGTGATGATTACTTTTATAAAGGAAGTCTGAAAGTCGGTATCGCAACGATGAGTAAACATCTCAAGCGTTACGGTCTGGGTAAAAAGACGGGTGTCGATCTTCCTAATGAGTTTATCGGTACGGTTCCTAATAAAGTATGGAAGATGCGAAAATATAATCAGGCGTGGGTAACCGGTGAAACCTTAAACAGTAGTATCGGACAGGGTGATACTTTGGTGACGCCTATGCAGATCGCACAATTTACAGCTCTTATGGCTACAGGGAAACTGCCTGTGCCGCATTTGGCTTACAAAGTCGGTGATGAGATCTATGAACCAGAACCAGTTGAGATCTTAACGGATGAAGAAAAAAAGAGATTGCCTCTCATCCGTCGGGCTATGCGTGAGGTGTGTGCGGGTGATAAAGGAACCGCCGTTAACTTTATGGAGACCAAGATTGCCGTCGCCGGTAAAACGGGGACAGCACAGGTGGTTGGAATTTCGCAAGAGACCAAAAAACGTCTTAAAGAGCATGAACTTGCTTACTTTAAACGTTCTCATGCCTGGTTTACCACTTTTGCACCTTACTCCAAACCTGAGTATATTGTTACGATCCTTGTAGAACATGGAGGGCACGGGGGTAAGGCCGCGGCACCTATGGCAAGTAGAATTTATGAGTGGCTTTATAAAAATAAGTATTTGAAAAATAGACGCTGATGAGACAGATATTTGTAGCTCTTTTTATGCTGGGTTTTGCCTGGGGATTTGAGGGTCTGCAATTTTCCGAACGTCTTATAAAAAATGGCGAGACCCTTCTGATAGAGTATGGTGAAAAAGAGGGCAGGATACCTCTGTTTATTGAAATGAATAGCAAAAAATTTCCTTTTTTTGAACTCCCTTTTAAGCCCCGTTATGCCTATGTACTCATCCCTATCGCTTATAATACTCCATTAGGTAAAAAAGCATTGAGTCTGCACTATTTGCATAATGGCGATATGAAAAAAACTTCAGTAGGATCTGTAGAGATCGTGTGGGGTGGGTATAAAAAAGAGGCCTTACGTGTTGATCCATCCAAAGTCAAGCTTTCAGCTAAAGATCAAGA
>JBFHUP010000012.1:0-13359 GCA_041589975.1 Sulfurimonadaceae bacterium
CATCTTCTTTTTTGTGCTTAATTTCATCTTCGTCATTGCTATTATCTTCAGTCTTTATTACTACTTTGTCAGTACAGAGGAAAATGCCCGAAAAGCATTGCAGGAGAGTTTACATCAACTCAAACTGGCCCAAAAGCAACTGATTGAATCAGAAAAAATGGCATCACTTGGTTCCTTGGTCTCAGGTATTGCCCATGAAATCAACACCCCTTTGGGTGTGGGTCTCACGGGAACTTCCCAGCTGGACCACGAACTGAAAAAACTTCAATCTCATTATGAACAAGAAACTTTAACCGAAGAGGCACTCAAAGAGTTTCTATCACTTTCACAAAAGCTGACTCATACGGTCAACGACCGTCTGACTCACGCAGCCAAACTGGTTAAATCCTTTAAAAGTATCTCTGTTGATCAGCACTCCGAAGAACGACAGGATTTTAATCTCTATCAATACTTTAATAATATTTTATTCGGACTACAAAACCAACTCAAATCAAAAAAGATAGAAGTCATCAATCAAATACCGCCTCATATCATCTTTGACAGTTACCCGGGTTTGTTTTCACAAATCATTTCCAATCTCATCATCAATGCCTCTTTACATGCTTTTGATGATGATGAAAATAATAAAATCACCATCACATATGAAGAGTCACAGGATAACATCACTATATGCTTTGAAGATAACGGAAAAGGGATCACACCTGATATAGAAAAAAAGATCTTTGATCCATTTTTTACAACTAAAAGAGGTCAAGGAGGAAGTGGATTGGGTCTTCACATCATCTACAACCTTGTTACGCAACAACTTGAAGGCCAATTGACAAGCTATCCTGTTTCACCGCATGGAGTCGGTTTTCAAATAACACTTAACAAAAACATCATAAAAGGATAAACATGCCAAAATTTACCTTTGCCAAAGAGAAAAAACATCACCATGGATTAGACAAGAAGATCAAAAAGATATTAATCGTTGATGATGAACCCTCTATCCATGAAGTAACTCAAATGGCCATTACTTCCATGGATTTCTCTGATTATGAACTTAAAATTTTAACCGCATACAGTTCGGATGAAGCCAAAAAAACTCTTGAAGATGAGAGCGATATAGCCCTTGCTCTTATAGATGTTGTGATGGAAACGCCCGATTCCGGTCTACAATTGGTCAACTATATCCGCCATGAATTACAAAACAGTTTGATTCGTCTTATCATCCGAACCGGTCAAGCCAATGAGTTTCCTCAAATGCATGTGATTCAGCACTATGATATTAATGACTTTAAAGAGAAAACGGAACTCACCATGGAACGACTCTACACCACGATCCGTACCTCAATCAATCAATATGACCAGCTTATTGAGCTTCAAAACAAGTACGAAGATACCTATCGGCAGATGACGACAAATCCCCTTACCCGTTTGCCCAACCGAACCAAATTAATTGAAGATTTTGCCAATGAATCACACCAAACTTTGATTCTTATAGATATCATTGGTTTTAGCATTATCAATGAAACCAATGGTTATGAAATAGGTGATTATGTTCTTAAAGAGCTTGGCGGCTTTTTAAGCACTATGTACGGAGAAAGTTTTAGAGTCTATCATCTCAATAATGATCTTTTTGCATTGGTCTCATCTGCCGAAACTATTGATGATCTTGTTGGCACTGTCGAAGCAATTAAAGAGGATATTTCTCATCTCAATATCGTCACAGACAACTTTAATAAAACCATTGAAACCACGATCGGTGTCGCGTATCAAAGTGACCATGATGTACTAAGAAAAGCTGAACTTGCATTAAAAGAGGCCCGCAATACAGGGAAGAACCAGATTAAATTTTATTCCAGCGATCTTAAAGTCATTCAGCAAATACACCATACCAATCAATGGGCTCCCATCATCAAACAGGCCATTAATGAGAACAAGCTGTTAGCCTATGCCCAACCTATTTTCGATACACAAGAGGATAAAATACAAAAATATGAGCTCTTAGTACGTTTAGAACATGAAGGAAAAGTCATTCCTCCCGGTGAATTTTTAGATGCAGCCAACTACAGCGGACAGCTCTTTAATATTTTCAAGTTCATGTTTGAACAAGGGTGTCAGCAGGCTAAAAAAACAGGTAACAAATATACCATTAACATCAGTGACTCGGAACTGCATCAAGAAGGTTTGATTGAATTTATGAAACAGACCGTTGGCAAATATGAACTCAACACTGCTCTTATTGCTTTAGAAATTTTAGAATATAATGCGGTCACCCATTCTGAAGAGATGAGACAGACGGTTTTAGAGATAGATAGTATGGGTATTGAATTTATTGTTGATGATTTTGGTGTACAATGTTCTAATTTTGCCCAAACAGAGTTTTTGCCTATTAAAACACTCAAAATTGACGGCTCTTTTATCAAAAATCTTCATGAGTCCAAAGATAGCCAGATTATTGTTAAAACCATTAAAACCTTTGCCAAGGAAAAAGAGTTCAAACTTATAGCAGAATTTGTATGCAATAAAGAGGTTTATGATGCTGTAAAAGCAATGGGTATTCGATACATGCAAGGATACTATCTGGGTAAACCTGAACCTTTACATTAAAAATCAACATATCGACATAGGAAGTATTGTGAGAATATTTTATATCGCTTTTCTAACAGGCATCTCATTCATGATTCAAGCGGCACCCATACAAAGCGGAAATTTCTACACCAATACCTTTTGCGATCGCTTTGATGGTAAAAAAAATATTAACCTCAAAGATGGCAGCCGTGTGGACTGCCAAACGGATTCTCATGTTATTGAAATCGAAAATGCCTACAAGTGGGATGCTGCACTGGGAAGAACACTCTACAATGCTACGGTTTCGGGTAAAAAAGGGGGTGTTGTGTTGATTATGAAAAATCCCAATTCAGACAAACGCTACCTTGACAAACTGGTGAAAGTCACCAGAAAATATAAAGTCTATGTCTGGGTCATTTACAATAATGGCGAGATCAAGGGCATTCGATAGTTCATGAAACGTATACTCATACTTAGCGGGGCCGGTCTTTCTGCCCAAAGCGGTATTACAACATTTAGAGATGCAGATGGGTTGTGGGAAAAGCATGATGTGATGCAAGTCTGCTCTACCCAGGGCTGGATTAAAGATCGTAAACTTGTAACTCAATTTTACAATGAACGACGAACAGAGTTAGCATCCAAAGAGCCTAACACAGCCCACTTCACATTAGCCCAGCTTGAAAAAGAGTATCGTGGCAGAATCATTCATATGACCCAAAATGTTGATGACCTTTTAGAACGTGCCGGTGCCCATGATATTACCCACCTTCATGGTACGCTTACGGATCTTCGCTGTGAAGCCTGTACTCAGATTTTCCCCATAGGCTATCGCAATCAAACGGAACAAGAAAGCTGCCCCCACTGCGGTAACACACGTGTACGGCACAATGTCATCATGTTTGGCGAAACAGCTCCACACTATGTAGATCTTGACAATGCCCTAAGACACGCTTCTCTTTTTATTGCCATTGGCACCAGCGGAACCGTCATTGATATTACGCGTATCGCAAAGGCGTTTAAACATTCTGTTCTTATCGACCCTAAACAACACGAAACTACCAGTCAATTTGACCCCCATACCTATAAGGATGCATATTTTGAACATTTTATTCAAAAAAAGGCTACCGATGCTATGGATGAACTCTTAACGATCATCCATCAACATATGCATAAGAGCTAGTTTTTATCTCTTTTTTTGTTCCAACTCATAAAAGTAGTTGGTGGCTTCGACAAATCCATCTAAGGAGCCGCAGTCAAAACGTTTTCCTTTAAACTTATAACCTAAAACCATACCTTTTTTCGCTTGAGTCAGTAAGGCATCCGTAATCTGTAGTTCCCCGTTTTTACCGGGCTTGGTATTTTCAATGATCTCAAAAATATCCGGTGTCAGGATATATCTACCGATAATAGCCAGATTAGATGGAGCTTTGTCGTTATCCGGTTTTTCCACCATATCATCAAGCATAAAGATCCCTTTTTCGATCTCTTTTCCAGATATAACACCATATTTATAGACCTGATCTTTAGGCACTTCCATGATGGCTACAATCGAACACTTATATTTTTCATACAACTTAACCATCTGCTTCATCACGTTATCCCCTTTAGGGTTGATACAAAGGTCATCCGCTAGAATCACGGCAAAAGGATCGCTGTCTCCGACTAAGGCTTTACCTTTGTAAATCGCATCTCCCAGACCTTTCATCTCATTTTGTCGGGTATAGGTAAAAGTACAACGATCAATCAAAGACCTGATATCACCAAGTAGACCTTCTTTAGAGCTTCCTTTGATCTGATGTTCTAACTCATAACTGATATCAAAGTGATCAGTAATGGCCCGCTTGCCCCGTCCTGTGATCGTTGCCATAATCGTACATCCTGCTTCATAAGCCTCTTCTACCCCATACTGAATAAGTGGTTTAGTCAGTACCGGCAACATCTCTTTGGGCATCGCTTTTGTTGCTGGTAAAAACCTCGTTCCATATCCCGCTGCGGGGAATAAACATCGTGTTATCATTTTTTCTCCTTAAATTGATTTAAGCCACATTACTTCATAGGCTTCCATAGCTATGTTGGTCGTGTTATCTATGGTCTTATCACTTAAAAGATCCTCAAACGCTCCATTGAGTCTCTCTGGAAGCGTAACGGTGATCTCAGCGTCGGCAAAATTATGAAGTGCCACAATCATTTCACTCTCATCCTTTGAGTACTGTATCAATGCAAACAGTTCATCTGAAAGATCTAAAAATTCAAACTTCCCAAAAGGGTTAAAAGCTTTTTCATGGGTACGAATAGAGATCAATCTTTTGTAGGCCGAAAAGATGATTTTTTCAATATTGCCATCCGTTGAAAGTTTCTCTTCAAGGTAGTTAAAGTTAAACTTCTCTCGGTTAATCGATCGATTAATACCTGTTAATTTCACCCCTTCAAAATAGTTCTGAGACCCTACCAAAGAGTGAAAATAGATACCCGGTACGCCAGGCATGGCTAATACAACCGCTTGGGTTAAAAGCATCCTTTTAATTCGTATCTGCATAGGTTCATCCGGACCGCTTAGGATATCGATGTAACTACAGTTGATCTCATAAGGCTTTTCCCCTTCGGGTGTATTGCGGTAGGAGATGAGTCCCCCATGCTTTTTCGTGTTTTCTACCAGATCATTAATCTCCTGATCACTTATTAAGCCACTGGCAGGACGTAAACCACACCCATCATGTGAAGCGGTAAAGTTAAAAAAACAGACCTTATCACTGGGTAGTTCCAGTGTCGCAGCCCATGATGTCAAAGCCCGAGTGTTGGCTTTTAAAACCGAATGGGCCAAAAGTGGCGGCAAGGCAAAGTTATAAACCATCTGAGCCTCATCTTCACCACTTCCGAAATAGGAGATGTTTTCATTATGCGGGACATTGGTCTCTGTAATGATGATCACCTCAGGTGCCACCTCATGCAGAACTTCCCTCATGAGCTGTATGAGTTCATGTGTTTGCGGCAGATGAACACACTGCGTTCCCAGCTCTTTCCAAATAAAGGCGATAGCATCCATACGTATGAGTGTTGAACCCTTAAGTACATAATAAAACAAAGCATCTAATACCGCCAACAACACTTTATAGTTGGCATAATTAAGATCTACCTGATCCCTTGAAAAGGTCGTCCAGATATTATGAATCCTACCTTCAGCATCGGTAAACTCTGACAGCAGGGGTGTCGCTCGAGGTCGCACCACCATCGAAAGATCTTCTAAAGGGTCAATATCACAAAAAAAGTTGGCATACTCTTCATCTCGGGCCAGATAAGCTTTAAACCAATCCGAATATTGAGATATATGATTAATCACCCCATCAACCATTAAACGGTAATCAGAACTGATCGATTCAATCTCTCTCCATGAACCCAGTTTCGGATCCACTTCACTGTAATTAATCACCGAAAAACCGTCATCAGATGAGTAGGGATAAAAAGGCAAGATATGCACGGAATTTACAACCCCTTTAAGATGCTTATCCAAAAAGTTTTTCAGTGTCTCTAACGGGGCTTCATTCACACACTGAACCTGATCACCGTAGGTTATCAATATCGTATCTTTTTCACTTAAATGATACTCGGTTGATGTTATCAGTTTCTTATATTTGACAATAAGAGCTTTAATGCCCTCATAGGCATTTTCAACTTCATCACCTTCATAGAGCGTTTGCAACCGCTCTTTTATCGTATGGGGTTCATAATGAATCGGAGGAAGTGTCATGCGTTATCCTTTTTAACCATCTGTTCAAATTTTTCTGAGATCTTTGGCATCACAGAACGTACCGTAATCCATGGAGAAAGTGACGGC
The DNA here is from genome assembly GCA_041589975.1 of Sulfurimonadaceae bacterium. Lineage (GTDB taxonomy): Bacteria > Campylobacterota > Campylobacteria > Campylobacterales > Sulfurimonadaceae > JBFEYF01. The sequence continues at coordinate 6,386 of JBFHUP010000012.1, forward strand.
ACACCCATTGGATCTTCATAAAACTCTTGAGATGCCTCTTTAATCGCCTCTTGAAAGGCCTCCACGGCATTGATCTCATTTTGACGATTATAATAGAGGTCGTTAACCTTACTCAGTGCATTATATTTAGATATTTCAAATCGGGATTCTTGATAATAAGACGCCAACAAAGTGGTGAAAGATGATTGAGAAAAAGTGACACCCTCTTGGGCCAAAATCCTAAAGATCGTTTTAGCAATATCTTTAGCCATTTTATAGATACCTCCCCCCTCACTTTGGGAACCCAACTCTTGATGTTTATGCTCATAACTATCCATGATCTCTGTCTGACAGATACGCCGGTTTGAAGTGTTTTTATAGACTTCAGATAGGGTCGAGACTTCCAACCCCCATGTAGGGGAGATGGCAATACCCCGACCCAATGAACGGATAAAGGCGAACTCCCCTGAAAGTGCATATCTGAAGCTCTCCATATACTCTAAATAGCGGTTTGACCCAAAAGTGATACTCAGTGCCTTAATCAGCGGTGTATAAAAAAGTCTTGTTACCCGTCCATGCAGTTTATTGGTTACACGGGAGTAGTATCCTTTGTTAAATTCAAAATCCAAAGCAGGATGCACGATTGGATAAAAAAGCCGTGCAACCACCTCTCGCGAATAGTTCACAATATCACAATCATGCAGTGCAAAAGCGTAATTTTCCTGATTGGTCAGGCCGTAACCGATCATCGTCCAGACATTGCGACCTTTGCCCGGAGTATCCAGACCCGGAAAACCTTCATCCGTAAGTTCTTTATAGATTGCCTTGATATGGGGACCATCATTCCAAAGAATTTCAACCGAGCATTTTAAAACACTCATACGTTTTTTAACTTCTAAATACTGCTCTTCTGTAGCTCTGTCAAGTCCCAAGATAATCTTATGAAGATAGGTGACATCTTTGAGTTCATCAATGATAGTCTGCATAGCCGGTGTCTCAAACTCAGAGTATAAAGCAGGAAGCAATAAAACCATATTACGACGTTTGGAAAACGCCAAAAGATCCGCCTCCATACTCTCTAACGACCTATTGCCCACATCCTGAAGTGTGGTAATAACGCCATTTTGAAAAAAGTCTGCCATATTATCTCCTTTGTATTATTATCGCAATATCAATGACATTGGTTCCGCTGGGACCGGTCACAACAAGTCTGTCTAACTTTTTAAAAAGCTTATAACTATCAAAATTCTCTATATAGGTTTTGAGCTCAGAAGCTGCTATCTTAGTACAATCACTGAGTTCTGTAACGGCACCTGCCGCATCAGAGTTGCCATCAATACCATCAGTTCCGGCTGATAAAAAACAGATATCTGTACCTTCTTGACACATACTTTGCAGCATCAATGCTACGGCGTGTTGATTTCTACCGCCTTGGCCCTCACCCTTAACCTCGACTGTACATTCACCCCCAAAGATCACACAATCTTCGTTGGATGATTGAATCACTTCACGCATCTCGTTAACCATTGCGGCAACATCTCCGGACATCGGTTTGCTGACAACCAAGGTTGACAATCCCTGTTTTGTGGCACTTTTTTTTGCTGCTTGTAAAGCCAACTGATTAGACGCCATAATATAGTGCTTGATACGCTTTTTAGGTGCTTTTGGTGTCTCATCGATCATCCCCTCTATGCCTGCTTCTAATACCTCTTTCACACTTTGAGGCATTGCTTCATAGATCTCTTTATCTAGCAAAATATTTTTGGCATCTTCAAAACTACTGCTGTCGGCAAAGAGTGGAGCCGAGCCAATCGCATAGAGATCATCACCGATAATATCCGACAATACAAGTACAATGCCTGTAGCCTCGTTCATCTGACCTAAACGCCCCCCTTTGATCTGCGAGAGATGTTTACGTACAACATTCATACTTTGAATATCCAACCCACTGTGAAGCATCAACTGCGTGGCTTTTTGAAGATCTTCTAAGCATATAGGCTTTATAGGAAGTTCTAATAGAGCCGAACTTCCTCCTGAAAGCAAATAGATATAGAGGTCATCTTTATCGCACTGCTGCATCAAAGTTACAAGCTTTTGTGTAGCGTCTAAACTGCGTTGTGACACGACAGGATGGCTTCCCTCTTCTACTGAGATAAAACGTAAATCAGCATCACTTTTGACATCAACAACCAAGCCTTTTGTGATTTTATCTTCAAGTAAACGCTCTATTTCATAAGCCATGGTCACGGCTGCTTTACCCGAACCCAAAAGATAAATATTATTGTAGTTACTGAGATCATAACGATCCCCTTGGATCTCTAAAATATCACCTTGTAATAAACACTGTTTAGCAATGAATTTTTTTGGAAGCGATGCATCCATGGCATCTAAAAAGATTTCTACTGCCACCTTACTAAGAGACATTGAGTATCTCCTGTACAGCAATATTCCATCCTGCAGGACCCGCAAGTTTGGCCTTCATCACGCCCTCTAAATCATCTGTGCTGAAACGACCGTCATGCAAGGGGATCAAGACGCCTTTATTCGCTTGTTTCAACATAGTAAAGTCATTGGCACTATCACCTAAGGCAATCGTTATATGTTTCGTATCATAATATTCATCATACATATGGGTCAAGAGTTTCATGGCCGTTGCTTTATCGTGATCTTTTGATACCAGATGATAAAATCTGCCTCCTTTAATGATATCCAGACCCTCAACATGGGCTCGACGTCTTAGCCCCTCTATAAAACTTTCATCTTCTATTATAAAGGGTTCCGTAAAGTCTCGTCTCTTGGCATCTATCGCTTTGGAGTGATTTAGACCTGTATGGTGCATCACCTCTTCAACGCTCATATCCCCAAACCCCCTTATAGGAAATGCTCGTTTCATCTTGCTAAAAAAAAGTCGTAACTCTATATAAGAAGCGGCATGAGAAACTTTTATCCAAGGCTCCTTATAGGGAAGGTCTTTGGCCAGTTCACATTGTGACGGGATAAAAATTCCAGCCCCGTTCTCCACGATGATGGGTCCTTGTATACCCATATCCTGTTGAATCGTGACAACTTCCGCAAAAGTTTTACTCGTTGTCAAAATCAAAGGTATCGATTTCTCTTGGATCAAAGCCAGTGCTTGAGCGGCTGGCTGGAAGCTGTAATCATCATGATTGAGCAAAGTTCCATCCAAGTCGCTATATATGATATAAGATACATTCATACCCCTATGATACTCTAAAAGCAAAGCCAATCAGAAATTTAACTGCTCACTATTTATACAATAAGTTTTAGATGGTAAGCCTAATTTTTAATCAGTATTTCTATTTAAGTCTGTTATTTAATGATATACTTTGACATAAATAATTATAATAACAGGGAATGCCATGTCTCACCCCAATGCCGGAATCAAAGTCTCAAAAGATGACTTAGTTGATACGAAACTGCTTAAAGACGCCTATTTTGATCTCAAACCAGACGCCAACGATCTCAATGAATGTGTCTCTTTTGGTACTTCAGGTCATAGAGGTTCGTCACTTGCCAAAAGCTTTAATGAAACACACATCTTAGCTATATCTCAAGCTCTGGCAGATTACAGGAAAGAGCATGAGATTTTTGGAACCCTTTTTATCGCCAAAGATACCCATGCCTTATCCATCCCTGCAGAACTAACAGCTTTACGCGTATTTCTAGCCAATGATATAAAGTGTATGATTGCTGAAAACGATGGCTTCACCCCTACACCGGTACTCTCTTTCACCATTATAGAAGCTAATAAAAAAGGGGGTCCGCTTTGTGACGGTGTTGTTATGACCCCATCTCACAATCCTCCCGAAGATGGTGGTTTTAAATATAATGCGACGCATGGCGGACCGGCAGATACGGATATTACAGCCATAATTGAAAACAAAGCCAATAACTACATTCAAAATAATCTTGCCGGAGTCAAAAGCATCTCAGAGAAAGAGGCCCTTGATCGCGTTCTTTGTATGGATTTCATCACACCCTATGTTAGAGCCCTTGATGAGATTATTGATATGAAACTACTGCAAAAAAGCAAACGTAAAGTAGCCGTCGATCCGCTTGGCGGTTCAGGTATTGAGGTCTATAAAAAGATTAATGAGATCTATGGGCTTAATATTGATATTCTTAACACACAAGTAGATCCCCGTTTTAGTTTTATGACCTGTGATCATGACGGTAAAGTCAGGATGGATTGCTCATCTGAGTATGCCATGGCCTCTCTTATTGAACTCAAAGATCGATATGATCTTGCTTTTGCCAATGATCCTGATTTTGACAGACATGGTATTGTCACACCAGAAGGGTTGATGAATCCCAACCACTATCTTTCTGTAGCCGTTTGGTATCTCTATCAATACCGTCCTCAATGGAGTAAAGAACTGCAAATCGGTAAAACTCTGGTATCCAGTTCCATGATTGACAAACTTGCCGAGTGTCTGGATAAAAAGCTTTTTGAAGTTCCTGTCGGCTTTAAATGGTTTGTGAATGGACTTACGCATAAAGAGATCGGCTTTGGCGGTGAAGAGTCGGCAGGAGCTTCATTTTTACGTAAAGATGGCACGGTCTGGTCGAGTGATAAAGATGGTATCATTTTAAACCTTTTAGCCTTTGAGATCACCGAACAGATCGGTCAAGACCCTTCCGTTATCTATAAAGCTTTGGAACAAAAGTTTGGAACGGCCTATTATCAACGCAGCGATGCCCATGCAACACCCGAACAAAAGGCCAAACTCAAAAAACTCTCACCCGATGCGATCAGATCCAAATATCTGGCAGGTGAAAAAATAACTGCCATCTACACTAAAGCCAAAGGAAATGATCAAGCTATTGGTGGACTTAAAGTCGCCACCGAAAACGGATGGTTTGCGGCCCGTCCCTCAGGAACTGAAAACATCTATAAGATCTATGCAGAAAGTTTTACCTCCCAAGAACATTTGGAACTTTTACTTGAAGAGGCTAAAGAGCTCGTTTTGGATGTGATTGGCTAAAGCTTTAAATCTGCTAAGGCTTCTTGCGTCAGTCTTGTTATCTCACTAAACTTTTTAGCTTTGATCAACTCTGTAGGCATAATCCAGCTTCCTCCGACACATAAAACATTTTTAAGTGCCAGATACTCCTTGACATTTTCAGCATTGACACCTGCAGTCGGACAAAAAACCACCTCTTCAAAGGGTTTGATAAAGGCTTTTAATGCTTCTACTCCACCTACTACATTAGCCGGAAAGAGTTTAAAGGCATCAAAACCATGTTCAAGTCCCATCATAATTTCACTGGCTGTTGCCGCACCCGGAAGCAGTGGAATAGATCGGCGATAGTGGGCCAAAGATAGTGTCAATCCCGGACTGATAGCAAAATGAGCCCCGGCATTTTCAACCTCTGCAAACTGCTTAGCATTTAAAACGGTACCTGCTCCTGTTTTGGCTTCAGGAAATGCTTTACGAATAGCACTTATGGTATCCAATGCAACAGGCGTGCGTAAGGTTATCTCAAAAATCGCAATACCTCCTTTTAATAGTGCTTCGGCAGTGTGTAAACCCTCCTCGATGGACTCTACTCTCATCACAGGAATGATCTTTGAAATCTCCATGATCTGTTTGGCTCTCATCTTATAGTTCTCCTATATCATTAAAGGTTGTAGCTCCATCTTCGGCAGAAGAGACCTGCTTTCGCATCATGGTAAAAAGTTCTCTTCCTACACCATAATAATGGTGTTCAAAACTTGGTGTTGTGATCTGGCGATCTTTTAAAACAGTCAGATCAACATCGACGTCCAAAGTACCTGCTTCACAATCCAAACTTATCACATCTCCGTCACAGACCTTAGAGATCATCCCTCCATATTTGGCTTCAGGTGTGAGATGAATCGCCGAAGCCACCTTGCCTGAAGCTCCCGACATACGACCATCGGTTACGATGGCTACCTTATAGCCCTTGTCCTGTAAGGCTCCCATTATAGGTAACAGCCCATGCAATTCCGGCATACCATTGGATGCAGGACCTTGAAACGGAACAACTGCGACAAAATCCATCTCAAGTTCTCCTGCTTGAAAAGCCATTTCCAAAGCGTCCTGAGTATAAAAAACCTTGGCCACGGCACGGATCTTTTTATGCTCCTGCTTTAATGCAGAGGTCTTAATCACACTTCTTCCCAAATTTCCGTTAAGTACCCGTAACCCTCCCTCCTTGGCAAAGGGAGATTTCACATTGCTAATCACATCGAGGTTTTGGGACATGGTTGTCGCTTCTTTATATTTTAAAACACCATTATCCAAATAGGGCTCGCTAAGATAGTTATGCAATCCTTTTCCCATGAGTGTATAAACATCATCATGGATAAGCCCGGCACTTAAAAGCTCGGCAATCACTACAGACATACCGCCTGCTGCGTGAAAGTGGTTTACATCGGCACTGCCATTGGGGTACATCTTACATAAAAGCGGTGTTACACGTGACAGATCATCAAAATCATCCCAATTAAGCACAATACCGCAGGCTTTGGCCATAGCTATAAGATGAATGGTGTGATTACTTGAACCACCAGTAGCCAGCAGTCCGACGATGGCATTCACAAAACTTTTTTCATCGATAATCTTAGATATCGGTATATAGTTATCACCCAAAGGGGAAAACTCTAACACTTTTTTTGAGACGGCTTCAGTCAGGGCATCTCTTAAACGGGTATTGGCATTGACAAAAGATGCCCCAGGAAGATGCAGTCCCATGATCTCCATAAGCATCTGATTGGAATTAGCAGTACCGTAAAAAGTACAGGTACCTGAAGTATGGTACGAAGCACTCTCAACCTTTAAAAGTTCATCTTCCCCCACATTACCCTTGGCAAACTCTTGACGGACCAAGGCTTTTTGGCTGTTACTGATACCTGAAGGCATAGGACCTGCGGGTGCAAAGACAATAGGAAGATGTCCAAAAGACATAGCTGCTATAAACATCCCCGGGACGATCTTATCACATACACC
>JBFHUP010000013.1:0-13309 GCA_041589975.1 Sulfurimonadaceae bacterium
CCTGATGTCATAACCTTCGGCTCGTTTTACCGCCAGTGAGCTTACAGAACCAGGCACTTGTATCATATCTCCTAGTGTGAGCAGGATAGTATCAGGCATGCAAGCCAGATCTATAGCTTGATCGATACGCTCTTTTGGCATGATGCAGACAGGGCAACCGGGACCATGAATAAAATGGATGTTGTCAGGCATGAGCTGCTTTAGTCCATATTTCATGATCGTATGAGTATGGCCGCCGCAGACCTCCATGATATTTAAAGGTTGTGTGAGTTTTTTAGCCTCATCAGCGATGGTTTGACAGAGGTATTTGATCGTCTGGGGATCTCGAAATCCGTTGTAGAGATCGTTAAGTTGCAGCTGCTTCATCTTAAGAGGGCTCTTCTTTGTCGATGGCATCAAGATAGGTTTTATAGGTCTGTAAAGAGGCCAGAGCATCTTGGGTATCGATCTTATTCATGACAAAACCTATATGAATGAGTACATAATCACCGATAGCTATAGAGTCTGCTTCAATCAGATCTAAACCCGCATCACGCTCTACGCCCATGGTATCGACTCGGGCCAGATTTTTTTCTTTGTCAATAGCAACGACTTTGGAGGGTATGGAGAGACACATCAGCTAGAGATATCTATCTTTTTGGGATGTTATCCACTGAGCAACGGCTGCAACACTATGCTCATTTTTTGTCGAGACTTCCAAGATTGTCACATCAGGATTGAGCTTTTTAGCTTGGGCTTTTTCATGCTCGATGTCAAAGTCAAAGTAGGGAAGCAGGTCGGTTTTGGTAATCAGTACCAGATCAGCTTTGCGAAACATGACGGGATACTTTTCGATCTTGTCACTCCCTTCAGGTACGGAAAGCAAGACAATATTAAGATGACTGCCGACATCATAACTTGCAGGGCAGACCAGATTACCGACATTTTCGATAAAGCAGTATTCAATATCATTTAAAGGCATAGCATGCAAACCCTTGTGCACCATAAAAGCGTCCAGATGACAGGCGGAACCCGTTTGGATTTGATAGGCTTTTATACCTCTGTTTATGAGGCGTTCGGCATCTTTGCTCGTTTCAAGGTCACCTTCGATCACACCAAAATTCAAAGCTTTCATTTCGGCAAATTTTTCTAACAATGAGGTCTTACCGCTTCCGGGACTGCTCATAAGGTTTAGTGCCAAAACTTGGTGTTTGTTAAAATGCTCTTTGTTGTGTGAAGCTTCGTGGTCATTTTTATCCAAAATCTTGCTGATGACTTCGATCGTTTTAGTGTCATTGAGCTGCGGATTATGGTGTAAAGTCTCATGAGCGATGTGATGGGTGTGGGAATGATCATGGGTATGAGCTGTTTCGGTGATCGAACATCCGCAATCTTGGCACATCAAAGACTCCTGCTAAGGTTATATCTTATAAAGATTATAGTATATTCTTGTAAAAGGAAACTAAAAGTGCCCCAAAATAGATTTGCCATTATCGCTATTGGAAATATTTTACAAAAAGATGACGGTATGGCCATTATTGCGGCACGTTACTTACGGTTAAACTATAGGTTTGAACCGGCTGTTGAGATTATTGAAGGAGGCGTTGCAGGGATGCAACTGCTTAATACGCTTATGGAGTATGATGAGATCCTCTTTTTAGACTGTATCGATATCGATGCCAAACCGGGATCGATCTATTATCTGCCTACACAAGAGCTCAAATCCACCAGTATGGTGCAAAACTCTGCCCATGAAGTCGGGATATTGGAGTCCTTAAGTATGCTGGAACTTATGGGAGAGACGATTCCTGCTTCCAAGCTTTTGGGTATTGTTCCTAAGGTGATTGAAACAGATATAGGATTGAGTTCTGTGCTACTTGAAGCGTTTGACCATTATATCACGCATGTGATGCAGATGTTGTCTCAACGCGGTTATAAAGCCGAACATGAGCAGACGTTGCTTACATTGGATGAGGTGATCCAAAGTTTTATGTCACCTTCTTGATGCTTGGCTTGTGTGTTTGAGCTGATTATTGATCAAAACATCGATCTGTTTTTTGTTTTTAGTGGCTTGGATATGAAGTTCACCCAGTTTCTCTAAGATGGTTTGAGTCAATACAGGAAATGCATTATACAGCGTTGGGCTAAGCCCCACCTCGACAGATCCGATATCTTCGGGAACGATGGAGATGACTTGGGTTGTCGCTGTAGGCCCAAAAAGAAAGGCACTTTGCATCATCTCCCCGACCGCTACTTCATTGGCTGTTTTTTTGGTACGTGCTTGTTCTAAATAGCTTGGCAGATCACTAAAGCCGATAGTTCCGGCATTTTTGCTGCTAGCTGTATCTGTCTGTATGATGAAGAGGTAATCATACTCTGTGATATAGGTGACAAAATCCATCCCTAAAGTACTGCCGTCGACAAACTCTATGGGCTGGGAAAAGCTGTAGTTGAGCTTTAGATGTTCAACAGCATAGACGCCCACACCTTCATCTTTAAAAAGCGGATTTCCCGCTCCAATCACCGCTACTTTTTTAGTCATGTGTTGGCCTGCAAAGAGCATGATAAAGCTGTCCCAAGGCGATACCGCCATCATTGACAGGAACTTTACTTGAAATATAATACTTGATGCCCAAACGTTTAAACTCTTGAATAAGCCGCGTGACCAAAAGCTGATTTTGAAAAACTCCGCCGCTTAAAACCACAGGGAGATGGGCGTATTGTCGTGCCACTGAAGTGATAAGATAAATAAGCATTTGCATAAAAACTTTAGGCCTCTCTTGGGGTTCATGTCGGAAAAGTTCATGTATAAATGAACAAATGTCAATCTCACCCTTTGTCAAATGCATATTATAATCAAATCTACTGTCTAATTCTTTAATGGCTGATTCAATCAGCAGGCCGCTTTGCCCCTCATACTCACTGATATGGCACAGATCACTTAATGATGCCACCGCATCAAACAGTCTTCCCATGGAAGAAGCTTTGGGTGCATTGATACCTTGCTTCCACATATGGTGCAGTGTCTTTATCTCATCATCTGTAAAATTTTTGAGTGTAGGCAGATCCATCTCTAAAATCTCATCAAAGGTAAATGTCTCAAAGAGTAAAGCAAGGGCACTGCGACGGGGTTCTTTGATCGCTGTTTCGCCGCCTAAAAGTCTGAAAGGTTTGAGGTTCATCAGCCGTTCATAGTTATGCGTATCTGCGATCATGATCTCTGATCCCAGAATTTTAAGGGGTGCAATAGTATCGGCACCTGAAATATTACTGTTTTGAATATTCCCATAGCCAGTACCGTCAAAACAAAAAGCCAGAACTTTGGTTTGTAGTTGATACTCTGCCATACAGCTAAGAGCATGGGCATAATGGTGTTGCACCGAAAGGGTCCCACTCTTTTGATCTAAAGCCCACTTTGTGGTTTCATACGCTGGGTGTTGATCATGTACAATCAGATCCAGTTTAAAGTTATACAGTTGGGATAAACGCTTAAGCGTTCGTTTCCAATAAGCAAAAGTCTCAAGGGAATCCAGATCACCGATATGGGGTGAAACGATGAGGTGTGAACCGAGACTAAAGGCGATGCTACTTTTATGATGTCCGCCTACAGCAAGAATGTTTTTGGTGTTGGTGTGGGGCAGGGTGAAGCTATAAGGTGCTATGCCTCTGGCTGCTCGAAGTGTCATGGGGTGATCATGGGCTATCATCATAACCGAGTCATCACAGGCATTGATGATAGGCAGATCATGGCTTAATACTGCAGATACAAGATGTGAAAGTCGTTGCAGGACCTCTTGTTCTTTGGTCAGAATCGGTTCCTCGCTGATATTGGCACTTGTGGCTACGACAGGGCGTTGTAGCTTTTTTAGAATCCGATGATGTAAAGGGGTATAAGGAAGAAACAGACCCACTTTAGTAATACCACAGGTAACTTTTTTACTGATGGGCATAGTAGATTTGGCTTTGACCAACAGGATGGGATGCTCTTTAGAAGTTAAAAGTTGCTCCTCTTTTGGGGTTAGTAGGGTGTGTTTTTTAACAGATCTCATATCAGGAAACATGACGGCTAGAGGTTTGGAAGGGCGTCTTTTTTTTCTGCGAAGTTTACTGACCGCATCATCATTGTTGGCATCACACAGAATATGAAAGCCTCCCCACCCCTTAACCGCGACAATCGCTCCATCCTCTATCATGCGGCACACCATATCAATGGCCTCATTTTCGTCAGCTAAATGCCGTCCTTGATGATCTCGTAGCGTAATTTTGGGGCCGCAATCAGGACAGGAAATTGTTTGGGCGTGAAAACGCCGATCATCAGGGTCCTCATATTCATACAGACATTTTTTACAAGGTTTAAAAGCGTGCATGGCTGTATGATGGCGATCAAAAGGAAGCGAATGTAAGGTTGAAAATCTGGGTCCACAGTCAGTACAGTTAATAAAGGGGTAGTGATAACGTCTGTTTTGAGGGTCATTGAACTCTTTTAGGCACTTCTCACATACAGCGATATCGGGAGATATAAGTGTCTGGATAGTGTTCTGGTGGGATTTTTTGATAATAAAATCATCACATCCTAAAGGGGTGATGGCGGTGACTTCCAGATGCTCTATGATAGCTAAGGGCGGAGCAGCGTTTTTTAACAGTGCCACAAAGGTTTGCATGCCAATCAGATCACCTTCAACTTCAATAAGTACACCTGAGCCATCATTGGCAACAAAACCGCATAGTGCTAATGCTTTAGCTTGATTATAAATAAACGGACGCAGTCCTACGCCTTGTACGACACCGCTAAGCATAAGTCGATAGCGTTGCGGTTTGGATGGCAGGGACAATCAGGCTCCTTGGTTTTGTGGTGACACTATCACTGTTGATCTTCCAGCTTGGAAACGACTTGATGCATTTCGTAGAGTGAATCAGGATTAAGAGATATCGAATCGATTCCTTCCTTGACTAAAAACTCGGTGATCTCAGGATAATCAGAAGGTGCCTGACCGCAGATACCGATATATTTGCCTTGGGCTTTACACGCTTTGATCGCCATACTGATCATGCGTGTCACGGCTTCATTTCTTTCATCAAAGATATGAGCGATCTTCGCACTCTCTCTATCGACACCCAGTGTGAGTTGGGTCAGATCATTTGAACCGATACTGTAACCGTCAAAGATCTCTAAAAACTGCTCAGCCAAGATCACATTGGCCGGTATCTCGCACATAGCATAGACTTCCAACTCATTAAGACCCTGTTTGAGTCCTTGTGATTCCATGATCTCTATCACCTTTTGGCCCTCCAGTGGCGTTCGGACAAAAGGAAACATGATCTTGACATTAGTTAATCCCATCTCATCTCGGACATATTTTAGTGCCTCACACTCCCACTCAAAGGCTTCTTGATAGTGCTTGTCATAATAACGACTGGCTCCCCTGTAGCCTATCATGGGGTTCTCTTCCAGTGTCTCATAGCTTTTGCCCCCAGGCATATTGCGGTATTCGCTACTTTTAAAATCACTGCTTCGTACGATGACAGGACGGGGGTAAAAGGCTGCAGCAATGGTTGCGATACCTTCTCTGAGGTTACGTACAAAAAACTCTTTGGGATCATTGATTGAGCCCATAAAAGAACGGATCTGTGCCTCATCTTCGATCTTTTTGCCATGATGCATCGCCACCAGTGCCATAGGGTGGGTATTGATCGCATGATTGACGATAAACTCCATACGAGCCAGACCCACACCGTCATTAGGCAGTTTGGCGATATTAAAAGCTTCTTGGGGATTGGCGACATTCATAAAAAGTTTCATCTTGGTAGGTTTTAAAGAGGCTATATCCATGGTGTGACGTTCAAAAGGAAGGTCTCCCTCGTAGATAAAGCCTTCATCACCTTGGGTACACGATACGGTCACGGTATCGATGTTTTGAAGCGTTGTCGTAGCATCACCGCATCCCACGACAGCAGGTACGCCGATCTCTCGAGCCACGATGGCTGCATGACAGGTACGGCTTCCTTTGTTGGTTACGACTGCGGAAGCTTTTTTCATGATAGGTTCCCAATCAGGATTGGTCGTATCAGCTACAAGAATATCGCCATTGTTAAAGGTGGCAAATTCAGATGTATCGTTGATGATAGTGACCTTTCCACTACCAATTTTTTCTCCTACTGCTCGGCCTTGGGCTAGAGGTTTGGCTTGATGGGTATCTTGGATGCTAAACTGCTCAATGGTGACACTTTGGTCCATATTGCTTTGTACCGTCTCAGGTCGGGCCTGCACGATGTAGAGTTTGCCGTCTTTAGCATCTTTGGCCCATTCGATATCCATAGGGTGGTCATAATGTTTTTCAATGATCAATGCCTGCTTGGCGAGTTCAACGGCTTCGGCATCCGTAATACAAAAACGTTCTTGTTCCTCTTTGGATGTGGGTACATTGATCGTGTGATTGGTCGTGTCATAAAGCATCTTCTCTTTTTTACTACCTAGGGAGCGATTAAGAATGGTCTCGAAGCCTTTTTCAAGCGTGGGTTTAAAGATATGAAACTCATCAGCATTGACCCGTCCTGAGACCACATTTTCACCCAGTCCCCAGATGGCATTGATAAGGACCAGATCATGCGAGCCGCTTTCGGTATCAAGGGTAAACATGATACCGCTAGAGGCTTCATCACTTCTGACCATCTTTTGTACCCCCACAGAAAGAGCCACTTTAAAGTGGTCAAAGCCTCTGCTTGTACGATAACTGATAGCCCGATCGGTAAACAGTGATGCAAAACAGCGTTTGACACGCTCGATCAATTTTTCAGGTGAATCGATATTTAAAAAGGTCTCTTGCTGTCCGGCAAAACTCGCCTCGGGAAGATCTTCGGCTGTTCCGGATGAACGAACTGCAACATCGACAGCATCACAACTATACTCTTGAGATAAAACTTTATAAGCTTCCAAGACTTCATCTTCTAATTGTTTAGGAAGTGTGGCATTATAGATGCGTTCTCTGAGGGCTTTACCCTTTTTTTGAAGGTTTACCGTGTCGGAGATATCAAGATCTTTGAGGATCTCTTGCATGCTTGGTCTAAGGCCGTTTTGTTTGATGAAAAGCCAATAGGCCTCACTGGTTGTGGCAAAGCCGTTGGGTACCAAAATACCTTTGTTTGAAAGCGATTGGTACATTTCACCCAGACTCGCATTTTTCCCTCCGACGCTAGGGATATCATTGATGGTGAGTTCATTAAAAAAACGTATGAGTTGCAAAAGTGGCTCCTTAGAGATTACATGAAGGGCTTTGGATTTTATATTTGGAAAGTTCTTGACCTTTGGCATCGATCACATGCACGGCACAAGCCAGACATGGGTCAAAGGAGTGTACGACCCGAAGTACCTCTAAAGGCTGAGCAGGATCATCTATAGTGATCCCGATAAGTGAGGCTTCATAAGGACCTCTGACATCTTTGGCATCTTTAGGCGAGGCATTCCAAGTGGTAGGCACGACCGCTTGATAGTTGGCGATCTTAGCATCTTCGATACGGATAAAGTGTGAAAGAACTCCACGAGGGACTTCAAAGATACCGGCTCCTTTGGCCTCTTTAGGCAGTTCTTCAAAAACATATTTGCTCCAGGTCTCTTCATCATAGTATTTGATGTTTTCGATCATCTCACTCATAAAATCAAAGATGAAATCGACACAGATAGAGGCTTCTATAGCTCGTGCCGCATTACGTCCGACGCTGCTACAAAAATCAAGCAGTTCTAGGCCTGTGACTTCCATGAAATCTTCCATATAGGGCTTGATGGTCTTGGAGTCTTGCAGGTATCCTATGATCATGCGGGCCAGCGGTCCTACCTCCATGGGTTTGCCATCATAACGGGGAGCTTTGACCCAGGAGTATTTGCCTTCACTTTTAAGTGTACCGTCCTCATTGAGATCGGTATAAGATGGTGTGGTGTTGCTTTCAAAAGGGTGTTGCGGCTGATCTTCTTCATACCAGGAACGTGACGCCTCTTCGGTGATTTTGCTGGCATCAAAGGCTTCAATGTTTTCAAAATCAAAGGCGGTGATCACACCGGAACTAAAGAGATCTTGGGTCTTGTTAAAACGGTACCCACCTGCTGCCATAAAGTTTCCGCTGCCACGTCCGTGACCTAAGGCAATCTCTTCTTTGTAGGCTTGTACAAGCATCTGCATATCAGGCAGGTACGCTCTTTGGATAAACTCTCGGGTATCTTTGATGATAAAGATAAAGTCATTGAGACGTTGAGGATTGAGCATATCAGCTACCGAGGTCACACCCCCTACAACGAGGTTTTGAGGGTGGGGTGTCTTACCTGCAAAAATGGCTATCGCCTTACTCAGTTCTCGTTGCACACGTAAGGCTTCGAGATAGTGGTTCATGTGAATGAGGTTCTCTTCAGGGGTAAACTTATAGCTCTTATGACCCCAGTAGCCATTGGAAAACAGTCCCAATCGTCCCGCTTTGACAAAAGAGGTGAGTTTTTCTTTGACACTTTCGAGGTGTTGGGGTGCGTTGTTGTAAGGGTTGTCACAAAATGCTAACGCTCTTTCGTGAGCTTGATCGACATCAGCTTCAAGTGCCGAGACGACATCGACATAATCCAAAGAGTGTAGATGGTAGTAGTGGACGATATGATCTTGCACAAAAAGAGCCAACGTGACCAGATTGCGAATAATCTCCGCATTTTTAGGGGGTGTAATATCATAGGCATTTTCGACAGCAGCTATAGATGCACGATAGTGGACATTGGTACAGACGCCACAGATACGTTGAGCAATGAGTGCCGCATCTCTGGGATCACGACCTTGAAGCAGTACTTCGATACCTCGAAAGAGCTGACCCGATGCCCAAGCTTCGGTTACAACATTTTTCTCATCTACTTCTACTTCAATACGCAGATGGCCTTCTATTCGTGTGATGGGGTCAATTACAATTTTTTTAGTAGACAATATTATCCCTCTTTTTTCTCTTTTTCCAAGATGATGTTTTTATACTTTTCACTGATCTCTCGATTATTGGCCAGATGCTCAAAAGCATCTTTGCCCAGACCGCATCCGAAACAGCCATGCCCCACTTGCACAGGCCAATTGGTGCCTTCATTAAATTTGACTAAAGAACAGTTAAGGTCGGCGTAAGGACCCTTACAGCCCATCTTAAACAGACACCACCCTTTTTTCGCACCTTCATCTCCCCATTCCAGGACAAACTCATCCAGATCATAATGGCCTCGACGCTCACAATTGTCATGGATACGTTGTGAATAGGCCCACACCGGCCGATTCTTATCATCAAGCGGGGGAAATTCATCAAACATCATATAGTGCAGCAGGGTTCCTACGACGTTGATTGGATTGGTCGGACAACCCGGAAGTTTGATGATATCGTCTCGCTGTAAGGCTTCTGATACGCCTACGGCTCCCGTAGGATTGGGCTCAATGGCTACGACCCCACCATCAAAAGCACACGAACCTACCGCCATGATCGCTTTGGCACCTTTAGCAGCTCGACGTAAAAGTTCAATACCCGTCTCACCTTTGGGCCCAATACGTAAATATTTACCATCCATCGCCATAGGAATGGCTCCCTCGACGATGAGGATGTAGTTTCCAGCATCATTTTTGATGACGCTATCAAGCATCGTTTCCGATTGATCACCTGATCCAGACATCAAAAGCTCATGATAATCTAAAGAGATATGATTGAGTATCAGCTCATCGATGGTCGGATGGGCACTTTTGATAAAGGCTTCGGAATTACCCGAACAGTCAGCCAGTTCCAGCCAGATGACAGGGACTTTATGTAGATTTTCGACACTCTCTTTGAGTACTCCCTCATAATCAGGATGCAGTCTCAGTGAGGCTGTCACCATAGAGACCCAACGATTAAACTCTTGATTGAGATCAAAAGATTGGATCGCCTCTTCAAGGTTACTTTCATCGATGAGATGATCAGGATGCAGAGCATTGTATTTGGCGATGCGTTTACGCACTTTATCAAGGTCATCTCTTTTTTCAGCTGTAGGACTTTCTTGCATCGCAAGAGGTTTTTTACCCGCTTCTTGGGCGATCAGTTGGGTGACATCTTTTTTACAGCGTCCGCAGATACGGCCGGCTTCACTATAAGATTTCAGATCAGAAAATTGTGTGACATGATGTTTGTGTATCAATTCGATGAGATCATTTTCATAACTGGCTGTACAAGAACAGATCAATTTTCCGTGTGTGAGTGCGACACGGTTTTCGTACAGATAGCTGGCGTCGATATTGATCTGCTTTTGCATCAACTCTTTAAGATGCATCTGATCTATATTGGTATTGACACCGATAAAACGCATCAGTTTGTTGTTATTAAGGATATATTGATCAACCCTTTTCTCTTTTTGCGAAGCGATGATAATAACTTCATTCTGCGGATTGTTGGCTTGATAATGCGGAGAGGTAACATCACTGAAATAAAAAGAGCCGACCTTCAGTCCATCAATAGAGATTTCAGGATCAAAAATAATGGGATCTTTATCCAAAATATTGCTGATGGCTACATCAGCTTGCAGGGTACACTCTTTGACCCGACCTGCAATAAAGTTATCATCAGCCACTTCCGCAGCTTCTCCTACAGCATAGATGTAAGGGTTGGATGATTGCATCTTTTCATTAACCATAATGCCTCGATGACATTTAATAGCATCTTTGGCAAAAGCGATATTGGGCTCAATTCCCACACCAAAGATCAAAAAAGGATCGCTGATGGTGGTTTTTTTGGTTTGAAGCGAGATGAGTTGATTGTCTTTGATCTCATGTTTGATAATGGTGTCATCAAAGGATATGGATACTCTGGGGTCTTTTTCAAAGATCTCTTGGATCAATTTAACGGATTGGTGATTGAGCTCTTTGTCATAGAGATGTTCCCCTCGTGAAAGCAGCGTGATACTTTTAGCATCAGGCATGGTCATGAGTGTATCTAAAAGCTCCAGTCCGATCGGACCCACACCCATGATAACCACATTTTTATCTTTGATGCCTTCAGAGATTTTATTGCAGTCATGGGCTGATCTAAAGGTCGTAGCATTGCTTAGGTTGGTAATATCAAAGAGTTCTTTGGGTTTGGAACCCGTAGCGATGATAAGGTGATCATAGGTAAAATGCTCTTCATGACTATAGATCGTTTTTTTATCAGGATCTATGGAGACGATCTCGCAATTGAGTTTTTCTTGGACTTTGGGATTGAGTTTTAAAGCGATGTCATTAATCTGGCAGCTGCGATCGACCAAAGAACAGAGATGGATACGATCATAAGGGTGAAACGTTTCGTTGGAGACGATTAAGACTTCTGCTGAAGGTTCATTGTCAAGTAGACGGTTGGCAATATAAACAGCGGCTATCCCGCCTCCTACAATGATAATCTTCATGCTTCTTCCCCTGGCAGAATGTTGGGCTTGTGCTCTGCATTGTTTTATTATACTCAATTAATGCCATGATCGAAAGTTTTTATATAAAAACATGAGGGGTAGTACCTCTATCAAAATATATTATCCTTAAATTTAGATATACTTTGTATAATCTACGACAACTTGCAAGGATGTGGAAGCGTTTTATGGTGATATTTAGTGGGGGATTTCATGCTTTGGGAATCTAAAATTGGTAGGAAGCTACTCTTTTTTATCATCTTGACAAGCTCGTTTTTTTCTCTGTTGGCTACTCTGGTGCAGTTAGGCGTTGAATACAAAAATGAGCGGCATAACCTTGATGAACGCCTTGAGGTGACATTGAACAGTAACCTTAGAGCCATAGTCAATAATGTCTGGACGACAGATTATGAGCAGGTGCAAGATCACATCAACGATTTAAGCAGCTTAAAAGATATAGCCTATGTTGAATTGAAGATTAAAAATGATCAGCCGCTCATTGCCGGAACTGCTTTAACCGATGACTTTATTGTTACCCAAAGGGATATGCTTTTTTTTCATGAAGATGAGAATAGTACTTACAATTTAGGTAGTTTGATTTTTCATTCCGATCTTAAATATATTGATGAGATATTGTGGGATAGATTTTTACTCATTTTGTTAACACAAACAGCCAAAACCTTTATTGTCTCATTTTTTATACTCTATATCATCGGTTATCTGTTGACACGTCACCTCTTTACAATTTCAATGTATACAAGAAACTTTCGTCGGGGTCAAAAACATGCGACACTGAAGCTTGAAAATAAAAAATCCTGTGATGAGCTTGATGAAGTCGTTTCTGGGATCAACAGAATGAAAAGGGCTTTGGAACATGAGATTATCAAGGTGCATGAATCCAAAGAGGCTTTAACTCTTTTAAATAACTCTTTAGAAGAGCGTGTACAAGAAGAGATACAAAAACGTAAGGACAAAGAGCAGCAGCTTATAGAGCAAGAAAAAATGGCAGCAATGGGACGCATGATAGCCAGTATTGCACAAGAGATCAATACACCTATAGGAACCTCAATTACAGGTATGAGTGTCATTAATACGAAAATGGATATGTTTGCTTATAAGTTAGAAAACAATGAGTTGAAAAAATCTGAACTTCTTACTTTTTGTGAGGATTTTAAAAAAGCATCATCTACGCTTCTGGATGCATTAACGAGTACGGGCGAACTTGTTAAAAATCTTAAGATGCTCTCTATGTCTGATGATTATAGTGAGAAGAGACCGGTCATCATTAAAGACCTTATAGAGAGTATTGTACGATCCTACACCCCAATACTCAAAGAGAAGCAGTGTGAGTTGATGATAGAGTGTGATCCGGAGTTTAAGTTTAATACCTATTTGGGAGCTTTTAGTCAAATTATCAACAACCTTATTGAGAATGCACTGATGCATGCCTTCCAAACGAAAAAAGCGGGAAAAATTCACATCGTTGTTCAGCATAACAGTCAGGAACTGAAACTTGAAATTTCGGATAACGGGGATGGCATTTCACAAGAGCATATATCCCAGATATTTGATCCCTTTTTTACAACCAATCGCAGTGACGGCGGTACGGGATTGGGTTTGACGATTGTTTACAATATTGTTACCTATAAATTGGATGGTGAAATCACCTGTAAAAGCGAAGTGGGATCAGGCACGACTTTTACTATTGCCCTTCCCTTAGATTAGCAGGTCTTACTCTATGATGGTGACCAGTTTTTCTGTCCGTTTTTCTAAAGAGCTTTCAAACTCTTTATTGATTTTGTTGAGGGTTCCGTCGGCTTTCATCTCTTTGATAGTGTTAAGAAACAACGGCACAAGATGCTTGTTCTTTTTATGTAGCTGAAAATAGAGTTCAGTCTGAATCAGCGGTGTTTTGTAGAGATAGATGCC
>JBFHUP010000014.1:0-12971 GCA_041589975.1 Sulfurimonadaceae bacterium
ACCGATCTTATCCACAAACTTTGATGTTCTTTTGCCCGGCATTACTCCGTAGACATAACGATCGTCTGCCAGTTTATGTTTGAAAACAAACTGTTTCTTTTTCATTTTTTTATCAATTTTCGCTACAAGTTTATCCACACTGCCTTTGCCTAAAACAGTAATGTCTTGATATCCAGGCATTCCAATCATATATTGAAAGCTTTTGATGGAGTCTTCTGCCCATTGATCTGTTGAAGGTGTTAGGCCAGTAAAGGCTTGATTGAGCAAGTCTGTTACTTTTGAAGCAATATCTTCTTTGTAATCATCTTGTAAAAAAGCTTGAAGAAAGTAGTTGGGATTGGAGATGCGGATCTCTTTATCTTTTTTGTTGATTAACAGACGCAAAGCTCCGATGAGAAAACCGCGTTTAGGGTGATTGGCAAGTGCTTCAACTTCAGGATGGGAAAAGATAACCAAGTCCATCTTTTTTTTGCCTACTTTGGACGTGGAGATGATTGTAAAACCTGCTTTTTCGAGTTTTTTAACAACACTGTTTTTCTTTTCATATGCACCAATGAGATAGGCATTGGTCATCGTGGCAGGAAACAAAATGTGCTTAAACGTTAAAACGATAGCCACAAGAAGCAGGAGACTGGAAATCGGAAGAAGAAGTTTTTTCATAAAACATACCTTGTAGTCAAATTGCACCGATTATAAGCAATAAACTATAAAAATAGAATTAAAAAGATAGTTTTAAAAAAAGACAAGTTTGAAAGCTTTTGATTTGTGTAAAAATAAGAGAAAATTATCTACTTTAGTGAATCTCAAAACTTTTAAAAGGAACTTTTTTTAGCTCCATTATCGGCTGGTAGATGATTTTGATGATCTCAAACTCATGTGCCCCTTTGGGGAGTTTAACTCTGATCTCATCTTCAACACTTTTACCCAAAAGAGCTTGGGCCAAGGGTGATTTGTGTGTGATGATCCCATGCTCAGGTTCACTCTCTAAAGTACCAAATATAGATATCGTTTGTTGTGTGCCATCATCCATGTCTTCAATGATGACAGTAGAACCAAAGCAGACTTTGGAGTGATCCAGCTCTTCTGGGTTGATGATTTGGGCGGCATCAAGTAAAGAGGAGAGGTATTTCAGTCGTTTATCAATGTGACGAAGTTTTTCTTTGGCGGCATGATACTCTGCATTTTCACTGCGATCCCCATGTTCAGCTGCGATCTGTTTTTCTTTATTGACATGGGGTTTCAGTACTGTGTTGAGATGAGAAAACTCTTTACTTAAAGCATCAAAGCCCTCTTGAGTCATCGGTTCACGCTGCATCCCGTTTCCTTTTTACCGTAAAATTGAAGAAATTATAGCAATATCAGCTTATTTAAGTGGAATTTTGAGATAATAAGTCGATAATATATTTGAAACAATTATAGATTTTAAGGTGAAGTATGGATTTAGGTACGGTCATTGGTTTAGTTCTTATCGCAGTACTGCTTATGGGTGCGATGACTATGGGTGTGGGTGTTGGTCCCTATATCGATATTCCTTCTGTAATGATTGTTATCGGGGGTACCATCGGTGCCTTAATGGTTGGTTTTAAAACGGATCAAATGAAGATCTTTATCAAGGTCTTTATGATCGGTGTGAAACCACCGCATGAAGATCTTAATGCCTTGATCGATAAGTTGGTTGATTATGCTTCTAATGCTCGTCGAGAAGGTATTCTCTCTTTAGAAGGTGCAGTCAACAGTGAAGAGAATCTCTTTTTGAAAAATGGTCTGCAAATGGCAGTGGATGGTCATGAGCCTGATACCATTAGAGAACTGTTAGAGATTGAGATGGATCAGACATCAACCCGTCACAAGGGTAACATTATGATGTTTGAACAACTCAGTGGTTTTGCCGGTGCGATGGGTATGATCGGTACATTGATTGGTTTGGTTGCGATGCTTTTAAATATGTCTGACCCTTCTGCTATTGGTCCGTCGATGGCGGTAGCTCTTCTTACAACAATGTATGGAGCTATCCTTGGTAATACAATTGGCGGCCCGATGGCCAATATCCTTAATATTCGTAATGATGAAGAGACCTTGGTCAAAGAGTTGGTTATCGAAGGCATTATGTCGATTCAGGCAGGTGATAATCCCCGTACTTTGGAAGATAAACTAAACTCATTCCTTCCGCCTTCAGCACGTAAAAGCCAATTTAACTAAAGGATAAGGTGACATGGGTAAGAAAAAAGAGCCGGACTGTCCCAGATGTATGCCGCAATGGATCGCGGCATTTGGTGACCTTATGTCACTGCTTTTGTGTTTCTTCGTACTGTTACTTTCCATGTCAAGTATGGATGCTAAAAAAGTTTCTGAAGCGATTGGTTCTTTATCCGGGGCGATGTCTGTTTTGGAAGGGGGTATCAAAACGGAGATTTCCAAAAAACGTGTGCAAGAGTCTACCCCTTTAGAAAATCGCGATGAAAGCAGTGAATCGGTCAACCGTGTTCAGGCTTCCATCCTTGAAGCATCAGAGATGGTTAAACAGTCCGGTGGTCCGGCAATCTCTTTGCAAGAGAGTGAGGATGGGTTTGTCATCCGTTTGCCTGCCAATACGCTCTTTAAACCAGGATCTGCAAAGATTGAAAATCAAGATACGATTTTATTTCTTAAACGGATTTCTATGATTATCCAAGAGTTTCCCAATGATGTCGAAGTGGGTGTCAGGGGTCATACGGATAATGTGCCTCCTGGGACCAAATCGGTTTATCGAGACAATTGGGAACTCTCATCTGCAAGGGCTTTATCTGTCTTAAAAGTACTCATTGATGGTGGTGTGGATGAAAAACGTATCCATGGATCAGGATATGGAGAGTTTAGACCTATTACGACCAATGATACCGTAAAGGGTAGAGAAAAAAATCGCCGTGTAGATCTTCACTTTTTTAGCATGAAGCCAAAAAGTGAAAGCAAGGTTAAATCTGTGCTTGATAAAAAAGGCATAAAAGGTTGATACGCTTACTTTTAGTACTTGTTTTTCTGTGTGCCTATGCTGCAGCAGAAACAGTGCAGATCCCTAAGGTTGATATATCCCTAACCGCTCCGACACAACCGGAAGATCTGGTAACTTCTCTTAATGTATTAGTCGTTCTCACACTTTTGGTATTAGCCCCTGGTCTGATGCTTGTCATGACAAGTTTTACACGACTTGTCATTGTCTTTGGTTTTTTACGTCAGGCTATGGGTACACAGCAGATGCCACCAACCCAGTTGCTTGTCTCTTTGGCAATGGTACTTACATTTTTTATCATGGAACCTGTCTTTAAAGAGGCCTATGCGACAGGTGTCACGCCTTATGTCGAAAAGAAGATTGGCTATGAAGAGGCTTTTGATAAGGTAGCAACGCCTTTTAAACACTTTATGATCCGTAACACCCGTGAAAAAGATTTGGCTCTATTTTTCAGGATTCGTGGGATGGAAAACCCTAAAACCGTTGAAGATGTTCCTTTGACGATTGTTATCCCTGCTTTTATGATCTCTGAACTTAAGACCGCCTTTGAGATAGGATTTTTACTCTTTTTACCTTTTCTTGTCATCGATATGGTTGTCTCTTCCATTCTGATGTCTATGGGTATGATGATGCTGCCGCCTGTGATGATATCACTGCCTTTTAAGATCTTGATCTTTGTCCTCGTAGATGGATGGAACCTTATAGTGGGTAATTTGGTCGCAAGCTTTAAGTGATAATCTTATGTATTTAAAAATAGTATTCATCACACCATTTTTATTTTTAACGCTACTTTTTGCCCAGAATAAATCAACTATTATCGAGTATGTAGAAGATGTGAGAAAATGCGGCGGTTTTTCAACATTTATAGAAGCAGGTTACTCTCAAAATTCTCACTTTAATTGGTTCAGAAGTCAAAAATTGTGTTCTTCTAAGCCCCCTCAGCGTTATAAAAAAATGAAACTTTTACAACGGGCTTTCTGACGATTCAAAGCTGTTTGAAAAGTGGTGATTTTTTAAGCTGTAATCATAGTGCTTACAAACGAAGTGACTTAGTCCTATTTGATCATCCTGCATATAAAACTTATAAATTGATAATAAATAATTCAATAAAAAAATCTTTTTTAGATCTTGCAATAAGCAACAACAATGTAAGAGTTTATGGAAAGGTTTTGAATGATACAATCTATGTTGATGCTATCATTCATCCCTATGGAGAAAAAGTCATTCGTAATTGTTATGGTCGTTTCCCTTACATCTTTAATGATTAATCAATATGCCACGTCTCCCCAGAGTGTAATAACTTTTTAAAATCCCCTTTGCCTTGTTCTTTGATTACTTTATCAACTTGTTCAGTAACTTGGTCGTTGTAGACGACATCCGTAACCTCATAGATGACACCATAAAGTTTAGGCATAGCGGGATTTGTATCCATAGCAACAAGCAGTGAAGCTAACATTTCATTACTTTTATCATGGATAAGGCAATCTTTTTTACTGTATTTATCTCCAAATTCCACAACCTTTAGTTGTATACCCTCAAGAACTATGCCTTTGCTTTTATCATCCCCGAAGATCATAGGCTCTTTATCTCTTAAGATGACAGAGTGATCACTGCGGCTTTGTTTGTTGGTGTAGGCATCATGACATCCATCATTAAAAATGACACAGTTTTGATACACTTCGACAAAAGAGGTTCCTTTGTGGGATTCTGAAGCCAGCATTATTTCTTCCATATGTTTGCTATCCGTATCCAGTGTTCTAGCGATAAAAGTAGCATTGGCCCCCAGTGCAAGCTTACAAGCACTAAAGGGACGGTCAAGTGCTCCATAGGGGCTGGATTTAGTGATATGCCCTTGTCGTGTTGTCGGTGAGTATTGGCCTTTAGTCAAGCCATAGATCTCGTTATTAAACAGGATGATATTCATATCAATATTTCTGCGAAGGGCATGAATGAGGTGATTGCCACCAATCGAAAGACTGTCGCCATCACCGGTTATGACCCAGACACTTAAGTTCGGATTGGCTGTTTTGATACCGGAAGCTACCGCAGGGGCCCTGCCGTGAATGGTGTGATAGCCATAGGTATCCATATAATAAGGAAAACGTGAGGAACATCCGATGCCTGATACAAAAACAATATCCTCTTTTTTTCTGCCTATCTGGGTTAAAGAAGATTGAATCGCTGATAAAATAGCATAGTCACCACATCCGGGACACCATCTGACTTCCTGATCACTGGAGAAATCTTTTTTGGAATATTCTAGTTCATTTTTGGCACTCATGTCACACCTCTTTTAGTGCCTCTAAGAAAGCACTTTTTAGTTCGGATATTTTAAAAGGAAGGCCTTCGACTTTGTTATAAGCTATCGCTTGACATCCAAAACGGGCATTGATGATATGGACCATCTGCCCCATATTGAGTTCCGGCACGATGACCCGTTTAAAGTTTTTAATGATTTCACCCACATTTTTAGGCATGGGGTTGATGTAGCGTAGATGCATCAGCGAGACTTTATGCCCCTCTTTTTGTAGATCTCTTAAAGCCATCTCTACGGCTCCATAGGTTCCACCCCAGGAGATGACTAAAAGATCTCCGTACTCCTCTCCCTCAATCTCTTGCAAGGGAATGTTGTCAGCTACTTTAGCAATCTTAGCATCCCTGATCTCGCACATCTTTTGGTGGTTGGCAGGGTTGTAAGAGACATTTCCAGTCTCAAAATCTTTTTCCAGTCCCCCGTTACGGTGTTGTAAACCAGGCATACCAGGAATAGCCCAATCTCTGACGTGGGTGTTTGGGTCTCTGGCTATCCAGTGCCAGTTTTGAGTATCGACTTTTTGTGGGTCGAGCATCTTGTGTTGAATATGGGCAAAATCTTTATCTATGTCGGGTAGTTTCCACGGTTCACTTCCGTTGGCGATGTAACCATCGGTTAATAGCATGACCGGGGTCATGTGTTCTAAAGCAAGACGGCTTGCTTCAAAGGCCATATCGAAACAGTCATGGGGACGTGAGGCTGCAACGATGATCAAAGGCGAATCTCCGTTACGTCCATAGAGGGCTTGAAAGAGATCGGATTGTTCTGTTTTGGTCGGAAGTCCTGTTGATGGACCACCACGCTGGACGTTAACGATTACCAGGGGTGTTTCATAACTGACAGCCAAGCCCATCGCCTCTCCCTTTAATGCGATACCGGGACCAGAAGATGTTGTGATGGCTAACGAACCTGCGAGACTCGCACCGATAGCCGTACAGATACCTGCGATCTCATCTTCAGCTTGAAATGTTTTGATCCCAAACTCTTTATGCTTGGAGAGCTCATGCAAGATGTCAGAAGCAGGCGTGATAGGATAGCTTCCTAAAAAAAGTGGGAGTTGTGCGGCTTGAGATGCTTGGATAAAGCCCCAGGCTGTAGCGGTATTACCATTGATCTGTCGATACTCGCCCGGTTCAATCTTGGCACTGGATACTTTATAAGTCGAAACAACTGCTTCTAAAGTCTCAGCAAAGTGGGCTCCTGCTTTCATGGCAGTTTGATTGGCTTTTAAGAGTTCAGGATGATCTTTGAACTTCTCTTCGATCCAGTGCAGGGTAGTTTGCATATCTCGGTGGTAGAGAAAATAGGTCATGCCCAGTGCATAAAAGTTTTTACACCGTTTTTTACTTTTGGTATCGAGTGGGATATCTTTTAAGGCTTCAAGGGTTTGGGAGTCGATGGGAACTTTGATGAGTTGATAGCCATGCAGTTCTCCGCTTTCCAGTGGATTGCTTTCATAACCGGCTTTGGCTATTTTACTATCTTTAAAAGCATCCTCATTGACAAGGATCGTGCCACCTTTTTTGAGATCTTTGAGGTTGACTTTCAAAGCGGCCGGATTAAAAGCGACCAGCATGTCACTCTCATCTCCCGGTGTAAAGATCTCACGAGATCCAAAGTGAATTTGAAATCCCGATACCCCCGCTAGGGAGCCTTGGGGGGCTCTGATCTCTGCAGGATAGTCAGGAAAGGTGGCTATATCATTTCCCATGATGGCAGACGTATTGGAAAACTGTGTACCTGTCAGTTGCATACCATCTCCAGAATCACCTGAAAACCGTACTACGACACTCTCGACTTCGGTCAGATTACTCATGTTACACCTCGTTATATTAAGTGACTATAAGAACATTTTATATTATAAATCTTTATTTTAATATAGTAAAAATGTTTATTTATGATTTTAATAAAAGAAATAGTATAGGAATAAAGAGGGGAAGCAAGTTGCATAAGTCCTCATAGAGGGCAGGGTTGTTTACAACAGAATTTTTAACAACAATCTGTACCTGTTGACCACATCCCATTGGCAGAGACTTTAGGGGTACAGCACCCAGTGCCTCCCGTAAATTTGTCACCGCCAAAGACTTCGATCTGTTCCATCGTATGATAGGTCTCCCAGATGGTATTTTGAGGATCAACAGACCATAGTTTTTTAGAAGAAGCATAACAGCATTGAGCCTCTTCTTGCTTCTGACCTTGGATCTCTACAGCTTCAAGTCGTTTTTCAATCTTTTCAAGCTCTTCGTCACTATCGACTTGGATACCTAGGTGATTGATGCCTTGCTCCTCTTTATTGGTTGAAATGGCAAAGTTAACAGCCGGATCATCTACAAGCCATTGCATGTAGTCCTCTTTAACTTTTGTGGGTTCTTGACCAAACAGGGCCGTGTAGTAAACTCGGTTTTTTTCTAAATTATCTACGGCAATATGAATATGTAATCGTTTCATCTAATATCCTTTTAGTTAAACGGATTGTATCGTAAAAATATTTATATATCAAGATATATTGATATATCAAGCATCTCTAGAGTTATGACATTGCATAGTTGATATCTACAATGAATATAGCTATAATAGTTCTAATTAGAGCTTTTTAGGGAGTTAAATGAAGGGTAAGATCCTCTTTTATAATACTCAAACGGGTGAAGGAAAACTTCTTTTAGAGTCAAAAGAGCAGCTGAGTTTTGATGCTTCACACTGGCTGGATTTTGAATCAAATCCCGAGCCTGGAAGCTTTGTCGCATGTACATTTGAAGAAGGTATTCTGCAAAGCTTAGAAGGTCTGCAAAGCAAACCCGTAAGCGATAAACCTGTTCAGCCAGCAGCTGTCGATAGTTCAGCATCCATCATGTCTCCTGAGGTAAGTTTTGATTATGAAACTTCTGCCACATTTGATGTTGATGATACTTTAAAAAATTATTTTCAGGCAGTAGAGGAGGTATTGGGCGAGCCTCCTGAGATCCTCAATACCAAAGAGCAATTTGACTACCATTTGATCAAGCCCTTTTTGATGACAACCTATAATAATTTAAAAGCCATGGACCCCAACATGTCTAAAGATATTTTAATAAAATCACAACTAACTGATATCAAACATCTGCAAAACGCTTTAGAATCACTCGATAGAAGTTTATCCAATGCTAAACATGCTTTTGAGATGATTTTTTTACGTTCTCAACCAGAGTATCTTCGTTTTATACGTCACAAAGAGCAGTGTTTACAAAGAGTCTCTTTGCTAACCCGTATGGAAGAGTCCTTATTTCCGGAGATTAAGAAAAAAGAGAAAGCACTTAAAGAGATACCTGCTAAAAACAAGAAAAAAAGAACTGAAGCAGAAGAAGAGTTAAAATCAATCCGTCGACAGTATGTCTCTACGATACATGAAAACTCCAATGTCAAAGAGGAGTTAAGAACCATGGAGGACTTAAAAAAGTATTATACACAGCAGTATTATCAATCCTTTAATGACGCTTTGCAAAATGAAGGGGGAAAGTATCAACTTTTATTGTTACACATTTTAAACTACCGTACATTCAGTTTTGATGCTACGATGTGGAAATATGCAGCAAATTCCAAAATCATTAATGAGTTTTTTCAATCCTCCAATATCAAGGGTGACTTTTCTATCTTAACCTACTTACGCTATTTTCTTAAGACTTTAGACCCTAAAAAAATCACAGATAAAACCAAAGAGCTTTTCAAGCTTGCCGAATATTTAGAAAAAAAGATGGAAGATAGTAGTAACACATAGATTGAAAACTACATTCCCATAACTTGTGCTGCCTTGATGGAATGTTGCTAATAGGTTTAAGCAAAATAGATTGATAAGGTTTGTTGTAGTTTATGGTATATAGACATTATATTTGACTAAAACAGTGTTTCCTGTGGAAAAAGCACCAAGCAGAAATGACGGAGGTTTGATTTTAAAATCATCCATTTGTATGACTAGACTTCCTTGAATCTGTTTGGGTTTAATGATATCGGGACTAAATGTATAATCTTTTTGTTCCATTCCAATAGTGATACTTCCACTGAAAGTCTGATTGTGGTGTTTGTGCAGTTGAAAGATTATAGGGGTTGTTTTGGCAGCGGGAAGTGCTTTATAAGCATTCTTATCAAGTCGTTCATTGCCACTTTTAAGCGTGAAAATAGGAAAGGAAACAAAGAGATCTGTGAATTTATTATCTTTAAAAGTACTTTCTACAAAGATCTGGTCAGTTGTCATTTTCCAATCGTGGAATGTTGATGTGCCCTGTATTTCTATAAAACTTTGGGCATAGAGTAATGACAATGAGGCGGACAGACTTAATAATATCTGTCTCATCATGACATTAAAAGCTTAGGGAAGCTGAGATCATAAATCCTTCAAAACTTCCCTCTCCTTGCGTAAACTCTTCAAACTCTTGACGTACTTGTCTTACATGTTCGATTTTTGTTAATGCATGTTTGGAGAGGTACCATCCTAGTGAGGCTTGGATTTGTGTAAGTCTATCATTACTGGTATCTGTTTCCAACTGGGTTTCTGCTTTTTCATAGCGACCTGCAATATAAAAACGTTTTCTGTCTCCGAAACGTTGGATGAGTTCCAAGGAGTAGTGAGTCAACTTTAAACTCTTATTCGAACTGTCTTTACCATCTGCAGTTTCAAAAAGTCCGAAGAACTCTAAATCATGATACTGAGCAAAAACATTTGTCATAGAAACTGTAAGGTCTTTGTATGATGGAATGGCTTTCCAGGTGGTCACATAATCATTGCCCTTGGTAGTGGTGGTGTTGTTAAAGATCTCCCTGGCAACATTTCCTGCTTTGTCGCCATTATATAAAGATGTTTTAGATGTACCTTGAACATGAAATATGGATTCGCTGATTCGAAAACGGTTTTCGTCAGAGAATTGTTTATCAAATCCTAGTTTTGTGTATGAGGAATAGGCTGATGAACCTTCACTTGCTTTGACATCATCGGGGTTTACTTGACCATTACTTGTTCCTATCATGATAAAGGATGAGGTTGAAGGCATTCGATAGAATAATTCAATAAACCCAGCTTGCATATAACTTTCAACAGCCATGTTGAGAATAAACGGATTTTTAAATACTGACGCGTTATCTGTTCTGCGAAAATGAGCATCACCAAAATTGATTTCATTAACTCCAATTTTAAAGGTGGCGTTAGACATAAAATCTTTTGCAAATCCTGGATGAATGAAGTCTAGGTTGTCTATAGAGGCGTATCCACCTTTGAGATAAGTTTCATTGTGGTGATGAGACGATAACATGGCTTCAATTTTTACATTAAACCCCTTCATCACTTTGGCATTGATTCGAAGATCCGCGGTTGGCAAAATTAGACCGGGCTGGATATCCTGTTTTGTGGTATTAACTTCAGTTGGCTCAAAAGTATGGCCTAATCCTTGAAAATAAAAAGAGAGATCCAGTGCAAAACTTAACGAAACTTTTTCAAAAGCTGCAGTATCCTTGGGCTCTTCAAAGCGAACAGAAGTAAAGTCTTGTGCCAAAGATGAACAAGATAATAGTATCGAAAAGAGAAAGTATAAAGCAGGATGTTTCATTATGAATCCTTTGGTTAGATAAAGGCGTGGAAAGCCATCGTTTAATTGTAACATAAAAAAATATTATACCTCATGTGTTATTTTTGTAATTTTGTATAAACTATCTTTGTCGCTTGCTTGAGTGTTTTAAGCGTGATGGATGTATGCCCAGAAGAAGGGAAATGATACATTGGCATAAATAAGCTGGTTTATATCAAAAAAAACTTATGATACGTGCAAGAAGCTTTACGAGGATTGTATAGATGCATGCTATAGAACATATACTTCATGATAATGAATCAATTCTTGTTAAAGCAGATATTTCGAAGACTTTTTACAATGGAATTCTTTCCCTTTATGCTCTTGGGGCTCTTTTGCTTTTTATCGGTTATGAGTATGAGATTGGTGTTATCGGGATTGTTTTAATCATACGGACCTTTTATGTCCACCTGCAAGAGATACAAGAAAAAAAATCCTATCATTGTCTGCTGACTCAAGAGCGTTTGATCATCCTTAAGGGGCGTTTGAAACAGGAGATTTTTCCGATACGTCTGGATGAGATTCGAACTATCTATATCAAACCTATTTTTCCACGTTTTCCAAATCTGCTGGATGTGGGCAGTTTGGAAGTTATTACGGTGTCAGGAGGGCGTTATGTTATCGGAAATATTAAAAAGCCCTATGTGTACCATAAGGCCATTATTGGTGATATCGTCAGTGCGACCCACTATTCTAATAAAAGCAAGACCTGAGAAACAATTACAGTCAAGGATAAATTATTTATCTCATTGTTGTCTTCTTAGGTATGGGGGCTAGCCTTAAGTTTTGGAACCACTTTAAGCCTACAAATTGGTTAAAGATAAGCATGCTATAGTTTCACAAAATATTTCCAAGGGGAAGCGTGAAACTTCATAATAAAGAGGCTCTGTTTTTTGATCTGGATGGGACATTAGTAGATAGTGTACCTGATCTGGCACTGGCTGTAAATCATATGCTTACTGCTTTAGAGCGACCAAATTATCCAGTCGACACGGTACGTGTCTGGGTAGGTAATGGGGCTAGAAAACTTGTCGAACGAGCTTTAGGCCATAGTCAAAAAGATGATGAAGCTTTAGACAATGATCTTATTGAAAAAGCATTAGAGATCTTTTTAGCGTTTTATGCCAAAAACCTAGCCGTTACAACGGTGTGTTATCCTGAAGTTCTTACAACTTTAGAAAATCTCAAAGCAGCCAATTACCGTATGGTGGTTGTAACTAACAAACCTTATGACTTTGTTGAACCCCTTTTAGAAGGTCTGGGCTTGAACGGTTTTTTTGAGTATTGGATCGGTGGTGATTCATTAAGTGTTAAAAAGCCTGAGCCTGACCCGCTTTTACATGTCTGTGATAAGCTTGATCTTGACATCACTCGTTGTGTGATGATAGGGGATTCTAAAAATGACATCTTGGCAGCTAAAGCTGCAGGCATGCACAGTATCGGTGTGACTTATGGTTATAACTATGGGGAGTGTGTCTCCACCTACGATCCTGATGCTGTGGTTCAAAGATTTGATGAACTTCATCATGTTTTAGGAGCTACAAGTTAAGGATGTTGCACCAGAGTGAAAAAAAAGCTACCATTGCTGTTGTCGGTGGTGGGATAGCAGGCTCTACGGTAGCCTTATATCTTAGTGAATTGGGTTTAGAAGTCTGCTTGTATGAGCGAAAACCGACACTGGTAAGTGGTCCGCCTATGTGTCACCTGCATGCTGGAGGAAATCTTTATAGAGAGATCTCAGATAAGCAGTGCATCCAGCTTTTAAGAGAGTCGATCGATCTGCTACGTTTTTATCCTGATACCGTGGATTATCGTCCGACAGTAATTGCTACACCTGTAGATGATGAGGGTAAGCCCAGTGACCTTTTTGCACGTTTAGAGATACTGCAAAGGGAATATGCCCGATTGATTCAAAAAGACCCTAGGAACAAAGTCTTAGGTGAGGTTGAAGATTACTATAAAATTTACAGTCGTGAAACACTAGAGGCTTTACGTCAGCAAGAGCTCGTTGATTTTCCTGAAACGATGGATGAGTGGATGATCCCTGTGGCTAAAGAGATGGACCTGGATCGTATCCAGTATC
>JBFHUP010000015.1:0-12816 GCA_041589975.1 Sulfurimonadaceae bacterium
ACAATCTCACCTGTATCATCATCGTAAACAGGTGTAATGATGGTATCGGTCCACAAGGTTGTTTCTGCTTTAGTAAGATGCTTGATCTCTCCATGCCATGGCAAACCGCTTGACCTGAGATCAACAACATCAATCTTAAAGGGCTCGACAAACTCGCTATCAAGTAGAAATTCATACGCCTTTCCCTTAACTTCACTCTCTTTAAATCCAAAAGCATTAGAAAAAGCCGTACTGACAGACTCAATTATTAAATCTTTATTGATATTGACCGTGATAACATGATCATCTATAATATCAATATAGCTTTGCAGATGTTCATTAAGCTTTTCAAATTGCTTATGCTGTCGGTCACCCTGATCAATAATACGATCAAGGCGTTTGGTTAAACGCTGGTTCTCTTTTTCTAAACGTTTTAACTCTTCTTCTAAATCATGTTCTTTGTGATCAGCCATAACCTGTTCCTATTTTCCACTTAACTTATCCAAGACTTCCTGCTTGGAACCTTTGAGGATCAAC
Source organism: Sulfurimonadaceae bacterium (assembly GCA_041589975.1). Taxonomy (GTDB): domain Bacteria; phylum Campylobacterota; class Campylobacteria; order Campylobacterales; family Sulfurimonadaceae; genus JBFEYF01. The sequence goes on from JBFHUP010000015.1 coordinate 517, forward strand.
CGTCCATCTTCAAAAACAATCATATTTTCTACCAGTTTTAACAAACTTGGCCGATGCGTTACAACGATCAAAGTTTTATCTTTAACATAAGGTATAAGTCTATTAATAATTTGTGTTTCAGTACCATTATCCATCATACTTGTGGGTTCATCTAAGATCACAATAGGACTATCTAAAAGAATAGCACGAGCTATTGCAATACTTTGACGCTGACCGCCGGAAAGATTGGCACCTCTTTCTACAATGGGCATATCAAAACCCTTAGGATGCTTATTGACAAAATCTATCACCCCGCTGATTTCAGCCGCTTTTAATATCATCTTATCATCTGCATGCGGAGCTCTATAAATAAGATTCTCTTTAAGTGAACCGCTAAAAAGGACCACATCTTGGGATACATAAGCAATATTTTTTCTTAGATCCCCCGGATCAATCTGCTTAATATCAATATTATCTATATGAACGGAGCCTTCTGTCGCATGATACAGACCCATCATCAGTTTTTGCACCGTCGATTTTCCTGAACCGATCTTGCCTACAAGAGCAAAGCTCTCTCCTTCTTTAATAGAAAAAGAGACATCATCCAATGAGGTGGTATCTGCTCTGGGATAAGTAAAACTCACATTTCTAAACTCAATATTTCCTTTATACTCAGGTCGCTGCACAAAGCGTTTACCCGCAGGGTGTTCTACCGGAAGATTCATAATCGTATCTATCGCTTGATAAGAAGCCTTGGTATGCTCATAGTTGGCCAACAAACTAGCGACCTGCCCCATCGGAGCAATGGCACGAGACGATATAATCACAGTCGCTATCAAGCCTCCCAGCGTTAGACTCATATCTCCGATCATATAGACACCTGCAATAATAACGGCTACGGTATTGAGCTGCACTAAAAAACTGGTCACGGTCATAATAGAGGTTGATAAAAACTTCGTACGAATACTTTTATCTGCAATATTTCCCGTAGCTTCTTCCCATTTCCACTGAGCATAACCTAAAGCACTTAAGGTCTTTAAGGACTCAATAGCAGAGATACTTTCAATCAAGACTCCATTTTTACTCGAAGATGCATTATAGGTCTGTTTGATACTTGCCTGCAGTTTTTTCTTCAGTATTAAAGTATAAAGAATAAGCAGTACCATAATCATAATGGTAATTAAGACAATAGGACCGGCTATGTAATATATGGTGACCAAGAAAAAGATGACAAAAGGGAGATCAATAACCAAGGATATTGTAGAAGCGGTCAAAAAGCCCCTGATACTCTCAAACTCTTTTAGAATATTGGCAAAAGAACCCAAAGATCTTGGCATAGAGGACATCTTAAGATCCATAACTTTTTCAAAAATAATTGAGGACATAATAATATCACTCTTACGTCCGGCGACTTCCAAAAAATAAGCCCGGATAAACTTCAATAATATATCAATAGCATACACTACCAAGACCCCGATAGCCAAAACCCATAAAGTACTAATGGCCGCATTTGGAACTACCCTGTCGTAGACATTCATCGTAAATAGCGGTGTGACCAAAACAAAGAGGTTGATCAACATCGATGCGATCAAAACATCTCTATAGATATTTTTAACCTCACTTAAACTTCCCCAAAACCAATGCTTATCTTTATGCTCTATAAGATCCATCGATTGATCTTCATAATTGAGCTCTTTTTTCAAAAAGATGGCAGTACCGTAATACTCTTTTTGCAAAGCCTCTAAAGAGACTTTATTTTGAACCTCTCCCATCTCAGGTAAAATAATAGTCGCGTTTTCTCTGGTATCATCCAGGCTCTCTAAAATACAAGCCTTAACTTTTCCTTCTGCTTTAAGCAGCAATATACAAGGCAAAACCAATGGACTGATCTCATCAAGCCTAATTTTGAGTATCTTTGATTTAAAACCTGCCCGCATAGCGGCACGTGAAAAGAGTGATTTAGATCCCGACAATGAAAAAAGCTCAGGTGATGCCTTTCCCATCTCTATGGGTAGACCTGTTGTCAATGAGTCCGCTGTAAAAGGTCTACCATGCATTTTGGTATACATCACCAAACAATCTAAGAGATAGTCCTGATCATAATGTTTTTCAGCTTCAAGCATCACACATCCTATTTTAATATTGAGATCTCTTGTACATAATCTTTATGCACCCAACCTTTTTCTATCCCTATCCAAAGGTCCTCTTGTTCTTGTGAACAAAAAATGGTTCCTCGAATCAAAAATCCACTCTTTTGACTCTGTACGCTTTTGCTCTTACGAATATTCAATTTATCTACTTTGACGTTGTAACATTTATACGAAGAGGTGAGTGCATTTGTGACTTTTGTTTCAATATCCTCATTTAATGGTAACATATAATCAAAGCCTCTAATAGAAGAACAGCTAAAAGGAGCACTTTTATGCCCTACAACGATATCATATATCAAGCCTAATGCCTCTAAAATCCTATAATAATCTTGGACCAGATCGTAATAAGCTGTTGTCATATCTTTTAAAGCATTATAATAATCTTCCGTGGCACCCAACATGGCATTTAAACTTGCCCGCCCCAGCATAAACTCATAATCATAAGATTTAAGCGTGTCACGTTTGGAATTGGCATTGACCTGAGTATAGCGATACTTATCCTGATTGAGTTGAAAAGAGGACCATGCCAACTCCAAGCGGTTTTTCAAATCACGTTTACTTCGGTTTAAAACATAAGCTTTTTGATGAATACGTGCTTTTTGTTTCTCTTGCTTATTTATATCTTGCAGACCGTTAAACAAGTTAAAGGTAAACGCAAGGCTGACATCATAATTATTGCTTTGTGTCGTATTTGTCACATCATGAGACAAATAGTAGTTTGCACTCAGATCTAAAGAGGGATAATAGCCTTGAACGGCTCTATCATACTCTTGCTCAACCACCTCGATATTGTGTTCGGCAACTTTAATTGTTGGATGGTGCAACAAAGCGGCCTTATTAAGTTCATCCAAACTTTGCGGAAGACACGTATCCAGTTTCGACGCTTCAAGAGTCTGAGCATCAACCTTACGCTCTAAAAGCTTAGTAAACTTTATCAGTTCTTGAGCAAGATTACGCTGCTGAACACGATAATTAAGTTGAGCCAGATCCAAAGTAGATTGGGCGTGACGTTGTTCTAACTGTCGTCCGGAACCGACCTCAACCTTCTTTTTGATTTTTTGAAACATGGTGCGGTTAAAAGACCTACTCAGTTTAGAAATTTCCAAAAGATCACGATTTTTCAACACCCCTATATAGTTCTCAATAAACTCCAGTGAGAGTTGATTTCGCTCTTCTAACACTCTGGCTGCTGCTGATACCAAACGACTTTGCTCTATCTCATACTGATTCTTGTCCGCAAAACCTTTAAAGATATTTTGAGTGAAATTCACAGCCACACTTTTAGTTGTGAGATCTTCTATTGTGGCATTATCAAAACTGCTGAATGTATGGGACCCCACTATCGAAAGTGAGGGCATCCAAGGAGCTCTGGCGATATTAGAATCCTTAAGAATCTCAACATAGATATGATGTTTTTCCCGAATCTCCGGGCTTTTTTCAATGATCTCTTTAAGACCACTCACCATATCCATGGCATAAATCTGCCCTGACACTACAAATATCCAAACCCAAAGCGATCGTAACATAACAGTTTTTATATTTTCACCAACTCAATATTGAGATCCTCAAAATCCTCTTGGAACTCTTCTCCCGACTCTTCTCCATTCTCATTCTCAGCAGCATATTTCCATAATACTGTCAAACTGCTGCCATCCTCTTTGGCCTTTTCTAGAATATCAAAAAGGTCATACATAACACGTGAAGAGCTGCTGTTAAAATAAGGAATATTAAACGCTATCGTAGCTGTTTGAGGTGCAGAGAAGTAAGACTTCAGCCAATCCGTCACCGGTTTAAAAAACTCAAAGGTATTTTCCGGTGTTGATTTACCTTCTATCGTCAGTTGATGCGTTTGTGCATCAAAGTTGATTGCCGGTGTATATTTTGTCGCTTCTAAAATTAAATTTTCCATCATTTCTCCTTGTTAAATATATACAGTTAATTCATAATAGTCATTGACATCATCTATAGATGTAAATGAGTATTCCAATTTTCTGCTTGATCGCTTCGCCAGTTCCGCAAAACCCAAACCTGCTCCATTGTCATGCTTATACAATCCACTGCGTCTCAACTCTTTGTAGTAGAGTTTAACCGCGGAATGATCCATAGCATTGATTTGTTCAATCCGCTTTTGAATTACCTCTTTTTGAGCATGATTCACAATATTGCTGCTACGTAGATAAAAGAGTTCCTCCCCGACAGATCCTGCTGTCAACAGAGATCTCCAACGATCCTTTTCATCTAAGTTATCTGAAGATTGTCTATATTTGATGAGATTTTGTCCCAATTCATAAAGAACCGTTAATATCTTTTCTAATTTGCTGCGAAGCTTATGTTCATCATGTAAATACTCTTGGATCTTCTGCTCAAGCTGATTCATCGTATCGGAGTCACTTCTGTCCATATCCTGAACAAAGAGATCAACTTCAGCATTTGTCAACAAACCAACACCTTTTGAATCTATAGAAGTCCCCAGACAAAAACCACACATCGTAATATCATCATCACGTTCATGATCTCCCTGATAAGACAACAGCTGCTTAATCAAAATATCTTTTTGATCACTAAAAGAACGCTGATACTCAGATAATATCGTCTTTTGAAACTTTTTCTTTCCATAAGGGAAACCACCTTCTCCCCCATTTTGGTCAATATAACCATCCGTCGTGATATAAAAATAGGTGGGCTTTTCAATAAGATACTCAAAATTACTAAACTCAAAGTTCTCATTCGATTTTTTATAGCCGATGGATTCCCTATCTGACTTAAACACACTCAGTTCACCATCAGTGATGTAAAACAGTGGTGTTTTGGCACCCGCATATCGTACCAGTTTTTTCTGCTTATCATAAAAAAAGACACCCCCGTCAAGCCCTGCATCACTTTGAGCCTCTTCATCATGCTGTTTTAACAAGGCCTTGATCGTTCTGCTTAAAGCTTGTAAGATCTTAGCGGGGTTCTCTTTGTTGCTATCATTAACAATGCTCTCTAATGCGGTCTTAACAACCATGGTCATAAAGGCTCCGGGAACACCATGTCCCGTACAATCAATCATAAAAAGCAGTGATTGATGTTCATGCACTAAAAACTGATAGATATCTCCACCTACAATATCTTTTGGCATCCAGCAGACAAAGTGGTCATCAAAAAAATTCTGAAGATCCCTGTCATCCGGCAGAAAAGTCCTTTGAATAATTGAGGCAAATTCGATACTGTCCGTAATATTTTTTTTAGCTTCTTCAAGTTGTCGCGATTTTTCCTCAACACTTTTTTTGGCGGTAATATCTTGTCGGATAGATTGATACCCGATCACTTTTTGACTGTTATTATAAATAGGCGAAATATGTGCGGCAACCCAATAGTAACCGCCATTTTTGGTTCTATTTTTTATTTCACCTTCCCAACTTTTACCAGAGAGAATGGTTTCCCACAGTTCTTTAAAGATTTCATCGGGCATATCAGGGTGTCTGACCATGCGATGCGTATTTCCAACAAGCTCCTCTTTGGTAAAACCGGACAAGTCGCTAAAAGATTGACTGACATTGCGTATGATCCCTTTTTCATCAGTAGATGAAGTTAAAACATACTGCTCCATCGTCTTAAGATAATTATCAACTTCTAACATCTTCTTTTTAAAAGAGAGGATCTTAAACACCCTGCTGTTAAAAGTCTCTTTCGTGATTGGCTTATTTAAAAGATCATCCGCCCCACTTTTAATAAACTTAGAGACAACCGCACCATCCTCTTCAGCCGTCACAGCCAAGACACTCAGATTTCGTTGTCCATATTTTGTATTGATCCTTTGAATCAAGTCTAAACCGTTCATACCGGGCATACCGTAATCAACAGAGACCACCTGGATTGATTGATCCTTAGCCAAAATATCCAAAGCTTCTTGGCCTGATGAGGCCAACACAGGCTCTAGCATCAAATTTTTAAACATGACAGAGAGATAATATTGAAAGGTTTGGCTGTCATCAACCACCAATGCCTTGGCCCCTTGAAAATAAAAGAGAATCTCTATCATCTCAACCGTATACAAAATATCGTGAATAGAGGTTTTCGGAACATAGTCAATAATAGGCTTAGAAGAGTAGGTCTTAACAACCTCATCAGAGAGATTACCCGTTAATACAATAGTAGGAATTTTATGAAGCAGCGTCAAATCTATCGCTTCACCGTTTAACGCATCAGGAAGGACCATACTGACGATGGCTGCAAAAATGTTTTGCTCTTGTGCAATCGCTTGTTGAGTGGATTGATAATCACCGGTAAATATAAGATTGAAAAAGTTATTTTTTCCAAACTCTTGGGCTAAACTTTTTTGTATCAACTTACTATCATCAACGATTAAGATCGATACCATATAAACGCCTTTATATCAGTTTCTACTCTTCTAAAAGTAGTATAACAAAATTATTTCGCTATAGCTACAAACCGTTCCTCACGTATCACATTAACTTTAATCTCTCCGGGAAAATTCATCCCTTTTTCTATCTGCTGGGCTATCTCAGTCGCTACCAGTGCCGATTCGGCTTCATTTAAAAGCTCCGCATTAACGATAACTCTCACTTCACGACCTGCGTTAATAGCATAGGCTTGTTTCACGCCACGATGTGACATGGCCGCTTTTTCGATTTCGGTTACACGCTTTAAATAACTCTCTAACACTTCTCTACGAGCTCCCGGTCGGGCCGCCGACAAAGCATCGGCAGCACACACAGCTGCACACTCTACCGACTCCACCTCCTGCTGATCGTGGTGGGCATATATCGCATTAATCACGACCGGATCTTCATTGTGTCTTCGACACATATCAGCCCCAATATCCACATGACTACCGCCCAGTTCATGTGTCATAGCCTTACCGATATCATGCAAGAGTCCTGCACGTTTAGCAAGCATCTCGTTGCCCCCCAGTTCTGCTGCTATAACACCCGCAAAGTGAGCTACTTCCAAGGTATGAGCCAATGCATTCTGACCATAACTGGCCCGATATCGAAGCTTGCCTATCATTTTCACCAATTCACGGTGCATAGAACCTACACCAAGCTCTGCTAAAATCGATTCTCCCTCATCTTCCAGTCGGGACTCAAACTCATCGCTTACTTTTTGATAAATCTCTTCGATTCGTGCCGGCTGAATTCTTCCATCTTCAATCAACAACTCCAAAGTACGTGTTGCAATAGCACGACGGTAAAGATTATGACTGCTTAATTCAATTGTGTTAGGCGTTTCATCAATGAGAATATCAACACCCAAAAGATTTTCTAACAGTTTGATATTGCGTCCCTCTTTTCCGATAATACGACCTTTAAGTTCATCATCGGGCAGTGTGACGCGATTGACTAAACGTTCATTGGCAAACTCTCCTGCAAAGCGGGTCGTTGCTTGAGCTAAAATATACTCTGCTTTACGTTTAAGATCCTGTTTGCTTTGTTCTTCAAGCTTACGGACTTGATTAGCGATGCGTGCTCTTTGATCAAGCTTTACCTCTTCAATGAGTGTTTGCGTAGCTTCTTCGACTGTCATACCGGCTTGCTTTTCTAGCAGCTTAACAAGTTTTTCACGCTCAGACTCTATAAAAGCCTTCTCTTTACTGTTAAAAAGGTTCTCCTGCTTGACCTTTTTCACTTCTTGCTGAACATAACGCTGTTGCTCAGCCATTTTCTCTTCCCGAAGCTTTAATTCGACCAGTTTTTGAGTCTCCTTAGCTTCCATCTCACAGCAGCGAGCATCACTGGCATTTCTTGCAGCACTTAGTTCCGCTTCCAATGCCCGTCTGGATTCCAAAGCCTCTTCTTGAAGTCTCAACTTGCTTTTGTGCAGCAAAAGTTCCGCTTCATGCTCAATAGCTTTCGCTTTTGCCTTGGCTGTATTTTCATACATATCAAGCCGAGACAATACAAATTTTTTGGTCACAAAAAAAGTGACCAGCCCTGAAAAAAGGGCTGCCCCGCTTCCGACCACGAGGGGCTGGGATAAAATATCTACCATATCATTTGCCTTTATCATAGGCAAACAGTGCCTGAAAACTGTTCAAGGCACTCTTGTATCTTTAATTCAAAACATCATCTGTTTTGCTTAAAAGTTGCCTATTTGTATATTTTTAATAGTTTTTTTGCTGTTATCACATAATCGGCTTTGATATCGTAATCATCAGTAACTAGTGATGATGAATAACATAGGGTGGTTTGTATAAATATTACTAAAGGCTTTCTTTTCAACCGTGCATAAAAACGGTCATAAATACCCTTACCAAACCCGATTCTGCGATAGGTTTTATCGATCCCTAAGGTAGGAACGATCATCATATCTACATCTTTTATATTGAAAAAACTCTGTTTAGGCTCCAAAATATTGAACCTGCCACGTACAAGTGGTTGCCTATATGCTACCATCTTAAAACTGTCACCAACCATAAACGGAGCGTAGACTTTTCTCTTTTTTCGCTCTTTGATTAAAAGCTTGTGTACATCAACTTCGTGATCCATTGGGATATAAAAAAGGATGGAACGCGGGTCATGTTTTTGTATAAGAGATTCTAATTGAGCATTAACTTTGGCACTGTCTGCAAACAAATAGGGTTTTCTTTGGTCAATTTTTTTCTTGGCCCACTCGCGAAGTGCCATTTTATCTTTCATTTTATTCATAGGTGATATAATAACGACAATTAGAACAAAAGGATAGTGACTCCATGAAATTTTTTCTGTTTTTACTGACAAGTATGCTACTTTTCACCGCCTGCGAAAAGAAACAAGAAGCGGGTAACGATGCACAATTTACGGAACATACCTACAACCTTCAAGATACACAAGGCAACAGCTATGTCGTTAAAAAAGTAGGACCTAAAGTAACCGTGGTTGGGCATGAAGATAAAGTCGTGATTTTTGATATCTTTGCAACTTGGTGTCCAGGGTGTAAAGTAATCGCTCCCCACTTAGGAAACTTGCAAAAAAAATACCCTCAAAACCTACTGGTGTTAGGTATCACTATAGAACGAAACATCAACAATGCAAAACTTGATGCCTTCTCTAAAGAGCATGGTGCCAACTACCCTATTAGCAACAGTGAAGAGAACAATATCTTGGCTCAACGCTTAGCCTATGACATGAGACAGCCACGCTCGTTTCCCATTCCGCTTATCATCATGTATGATACGCAAGGTAACTACTTCAGACACTATATCGGACCAGCCGCCGAAGAGATTATCGATAGAGATATCCAATCAGCTCAAGGGAATCAATAAGTGCTCTCTTTTTTTAAAAAGGGTCTGAGCAAGACCGTTGATGCGATCAAAGATATCGGCATCGCAGCTGATGATAAAATCGCCAAAGAACAGCTTGAGGATCTGCTGCTTGAAGCAGACATCACCTATGAATTAGTTGAAGAGATATTAGAGGATCTGCCCAATAACGTCACCCGAGAAAAGCTTCAGCCTAAATTACTTGAGTGTTTTACACAAGAAGAGCCTAAAGCTGTTGAGGTCAAGCCTTTTGTAGAGGTGATCATCGGTGTTAATGGGGCAGGTAAAACTACTACCATCTCCAAACTTGCTTCCAAATACAAAGCTGAAGGTTCTAAGGTGATCTTAGGAGCTTCAGACACCTTTAGAGCGGCAGCCATCGAGCAGCTTACACGCTGGGCGGATAAAATCGGAGTCGATATCGTTAGTACGGCTCAAGGTCATGATCCCAGTGCCGTAGCTTTTGACACCATTTCCAAAGCCTTAGCCAAAGGGTATGACCGTGTCATCATCGACACAGCAGGAAGACTACATACGCAGACCAACTTGGCAAACGAACTGCAAAAAATCATGAGAGTCTCTTCCAAAGCCCTAGCCGAAGCTCCACACCGTAAGATCCTTATTTTAGATGGGACGCAAGGAAACTCTGCCATTAATCAGGCACAGGCCTTTCATGAGATGGTAAAACTTGATGGCATCATCATCACGAAACTCGATGGCACGGCCAGAGGCGGAGCTATCTTTTCTATCGCCAAAGAGATGCAGCTGCCTATTTTATATATCGGGGTCGGTGAAACGCCTGACGACCTTGTAGCTTTTGATGCCCAAGAGTTTGTCACCGCTTTATTAGATGGAATCTACGGCTAATCATGGCTAAGGCTAAAAAAACACTTTTTGAGTGCCAATCCTGTGGTCTCACTTCACCTAAATGGCTGGGTAAATGTACCGAATGCGGCAGCTGGGACAGCTTTATAGAACTAAGTGCAGACCAACAAGAAGTGCTTAAAGAGATTGCAACAGCCACTTCCACACCCTCTGTTGCCGTAGCCATTACCGAAGTTCAAGAAGAGAATGTTGAACGCTTTACGACCTCCGATATGGAACTTGATCTCGTCTTAGGCGGCGGTTTGGTACCGGGGTCACTTATTCTGATTGGCGGTAGTCCCGGCGTAGGAAAATCGACTCTGCTTTTAAAAATAGCGGCTAATATTGCGGCCAAACATGATGCTTACACGCTTTATGTTACCGGAGAAGAGTCTGCCAGCCAGATTAAGATACGGGCGAACCGCCTTCATGCCAATGAAGAAAAGCTCTTTTTACTCCCTGAGATTGAATTGGAAAAAGTACTCGCTGAAGCCCGTAAAAGAGAGTATAAAAGTATTGTGATTGATTCCATCCAGACACTTTACTCTCAAAAAGTAAGCTCTGCTCCGGGATCTGTTTCGCAAGTCAGAGAGATCACCTTTGAATTGATGCGATTTGCCAAAGAACAAGGTATCTCCATCTTTATTATCGGGCATATCACCAAAGAGGGAAGTATTGCAGGACCTCGCGTTTTAGAGCATATGGTTGATGTGGTACTTTATTTTGAAGGAGATGCCAGCAAGGAAGTCCGTATGCTTCGCGGTATCAAAAACCGCTTCGGAGCGACTAATGAAGTGGGAATCTTTGAGATGGGCCATCAAGGACTCATCTCCGCTAAAGATCTGGGTTCCAAGTTTTTCACCCGTGGCACGTCCCAGCCAGGCTCAGCCCTTACCGTGATCATGGAGGGAAGCCGCCCCCTTATCATTGAAGTGCAAGCCTTAGTCAGCGATATGAGCAGCAATCATCCAAAACGCAGTACGACCGGCTTTGATTCCAATCGTTTGACCATGCTTTTGGCTCTTTTAGAAAAAAAGCTGGAACTCCCGCTTAATACCTATGATGTTTTTATCAATATTACCGGTGGTATTAAAATCACTGAAACTTCGGCAGATCTTGCTGTTATTGCAGCTATTTTAAGCAGCTTTAGAAACCGTACGATCTCTAAAGAGACGGTTTTTCTGGGAGAGATCAGCCTTGTAGGGGATATTCGAGATGTTTACTCAACGGATATCCGCCTTAAAGAGGCTAAATTACAAAACTTCACCAAAGCAATTCTTCCATCCAAGCCCTCCGAAAATCATGGACTGAAATGTTTTGAAGTCTCTGAAGTGGTTAAGATTGTGGATTGGATGTAGATGCAGCCGGCAAAACGTATCTACTGGTATAAACACCAGCCTATTAAACTCCATTTTAAAAGCAGCAAAGAGAGCTTTTTTGTTGATGAGATCAGCAGTTACCGTTTTAAGCAAAAAGGTAATCACCTTATCTTGCATATCAAAAAACAGAATCTCTCTACCTGGGACCTGATTGACCTGCTTAGTGAACAGTGCCAGATTCCTAAAAAGATGTTTGGTTATGCAGGACTTAAAGACAAATATGCAACCACCACACAATTTATCTCTGTACCCAAACGATATGAAAGAGAGATCAGAGCGTTTAAAGATAATCGCGTTACCATCATCAACACTTTTTATCATCATCTGTCACTTCGTATCGGGGATCTACTTGCCAACCGTTTCACCATCATCTTACCTGATATTTCTCAGATCAATGCCGGTAAACTTGAAAAAATTTATCGTAAGATCTCGCAAGAAGGTCTTCCCAACTATTTTGGTTACCAACGATTTGGCTCATCCTATGAGTCAATATCTGAGGGTAAAGCGATTATTGAAGATGATAAGCCCATTGCAGATAAACGACTTAAAAAGTTTTTTATCAATGCCTACAGCAGTCATCTTTTTAATGCCTGGCTGGCTCAAAGGGTCCTACTTCAAAGTGATCCCAAACTAGCGTCGCACCCTTTTGCTCTTTTAGAAGGTGATATTTTTTTTAATATCAAAA
>JBFHUP010000016.1:0-12640 GCA_041589975.1 Sulfurimonadaceae bacterium
GGCTTTTTGCTCATCTTTGTGATCGTTAGTCACGACGCCATAACAGACATCATCCTCAATCAACAGATCAATAACCGAGGCTTGAAGCATGGGGTGCTTGTTTAATGATAGTAAAAAACTGTGTAGATAGCGACCTGTCGCATCACCGCCTGCATGCAGTATCCGGCTGGCACTGTGAGCTGCTTCTTTGGTATAAAGCAGTTTACCTTGGGGATCTTTATCAAACTCAAATCCGAGCTCAATAAGATGGCGAATCACATTTTGGCTCTCATTGATCATGGTTGTAACACTGTGCTCATTACAAGCACCGGCACCCGCTACCAGAGTATCTTGGATATGAGAGCTGATATCATCATCATTTTTAGCTGTGGCTATGCCTCCCTGGGCATAAAAGGTGTTACACTCCCAAGGAGACTCTTTAGAAATAATAAGAACTTTTTTATCTTGTGGCAGTGCTACAGACGCATACAATCCTGCCACACCCGCTCCAATAATTATATAATCATATTGAAACATTAACGGGCAGCTTTCTCTTCATAAAAAGGTGGTGCTTTATAACCGCATCCAGTCATACCTAATGCGAGAGCCATACTCATCACCGTAACTATAACCCATCCATACTTGGGGTTTATCATCTCTATTAGCCTTGATTAAAATGAAATTCGATAATATACTAATCTCTATAAAATATATATTAAAAACCGTTACTAGCTCGTTAAAAAGGATCGTGTACCACTACGATGAATCAAGAACTTCTCTCAATCTTAGATAAACTGCCCAAGCAGCCCGGTGTCTATCAATATTTTGACCATAACCATCGATTACTCTACATTGGCAAGGCTAAAAACCTATTTAACCGTGTTCGCAGCTATTTTTCCCTCTCACCCACACTGCAAGCCAAAGCGACACTTTCTCGACGTATCTTTAAAATGGTTACAGAGATACAAGCCATCGAGTATATCATCGTCGAGAGTGAACATGACGCCCTGATACTTGAAAATTCCCTCATCAAACAGCTTAACCCCAAATATAATGTACTGTTACGGGATGATAAAACCTACCCTTATTTTGTTATTGACAAGTCTCAACCCTATCCCCGTATTGAGATAACCCGAGAGTTGCAACACGATAAATATCATGACTACTTTGGACCCTTTTCCGTAGGTGCACGAGATATTTATGACTCCATCTATGAGCTCTTGCCGCTGGTACAAAAAAAGAACTGTGTCGAGGGCAAAAAAGCATGTCTTTATCACCAGATCAACAAGTGTCTGGCTCCCTGTGAAGGCAAAATAAGCACCATCGATTATCAAAAAATTTTAATGAAGGCACTCAATTTCATTAAAGACAAAAACCAACTCACCAAAGCTTTAGAAGAAAAAATGTTAGCCTATGCCGAAGATCTACGTTTTGAAGAGGCTAAAGTTTTGCGAGACCGTATTGCAACCATAGAACGCAGCAAACTCTCTACCCCCATTGATCTTGCTTCATCTGAAAACTATGATATTTTCGCTATCAGTTCTACACCTAACCGTTCCCTGCTTGTCAAACTTTTTATGCGTGAAGGCAAACTTATCTCAAGTAACACCACGACCTTCAAAACAGCCGAAGATGTTGATAGTTCAACCCTGTATAATCGATCTATTATTGACTACTACCTCTCCCATGAGATTATCATGCCTGATGAGATTCTCATCTATGAAGCCATAGAAGAAAAAGCAGAACTTGAATCACTTTTATCAGAACATGCCGGTAAAAAAGTGATCATCACCAACCCTAAGCGGGGTGACAAACTCAAACTGGTCACCTTGGCTTATCATAACGCCAAGGAACAGATGGATAAAGAGTTGCAACAAGATATTGAGAGTGATCTGCTTATTGAAGTGCAAAAACTCTTTAAACTTCAAGAACTTCCCTATCGTATTGAGGTCTTTGATAACTCCCACCTTCAAGGCGTAGCGAGTGTCGGAGCCATGATCACGTACGAAAACGGAGCTTTTGAGAAAAAGAGCTACCGCCATTATCATTTAAGCAGCGTCAATGAATACGAACAGATGAGAGAGACCTTGCAAAAACGTATAGAGGCCTTTGATAAACTCTCACCTCCTGATCTTTGGTTGCTAGACGGAGGAAAAGCACTGCTTAATTTGGCCCAAGAGCTCTTAAATCACGCAGGGATCTACATAGACGTATTAGCCATCTCCAAAGAAAAAGTTGATGCCAAAGCCCATCGTGCCAAAGGCAAAGCTAAAGATATTGTGACCAACTCGCAAGAAGCCTTTAAGCTGCCCTCTTCTGATAAACGACTGCAGCTTTTACAAAAGCTTCGAGACGAGGCCCACCGCTTTGCCATAACCTTTCACAAAAAGAGCAAACAAAAACTGGATAAAGAGAGTCAGCTCTTGTCTCTAGAGGGTATCGGACCAGCCAAAGTTCAAAAACTTTTAAACTACTTCGGAAGTTTTGAAAATATCAAAAAAGCATCGCTTGAGGAGTTACGAAGCATCATGAATGATAAAGATGCCAAATTAATCAAAAACTTTTATAACTAAGAGAGTTCTTGTAAAGCTTGTGATATAGTGGTCGATAATACAATGAGTAAAATTCCCTTAAACCTAGGTATAAGATATGTACAGACCCGAGCCTGTTAATGAAGAGTTTGTTTTTGACGGTGGTAAAATTGTTAGCGAGACTGACCTTAAGGGAGTTATCACCTATGCTAACAGACAATTTTGCACTATGTCAGGGTACAGCTATGAAGAGCTGTTGCAACAGTCTCACAATATCATTCGCCATCCGGACATGCCAAAAGTAGCTTTTGAACAGATGTGGGCCCATCTTAAAGCGGGTAAAGAGTGGCAGGGATATGTCAAAAACCTTCGTAAGGATGGCCGTTATTACTGGGTTGACACGCATATCTCACCCATCTATGATGACAATAAACGTATCAAAGGCTACATAGCCGCACGTGGTGCCCCTGAACGTAAAAATATCGAACAGGCATCAGAACAGTATAATAAACTTTTGGCTGCAGAATAAGGAGGTATTGTGCTAATTTACAATAACAATAAAGAGTTTGTAAGCGTTACAGAAGACACACTTACAGATTTGGGATATTACAATGCCCACCAGCTTCATGAGGATGCTATTGATTTTGCAGATCTACTTGAGAACAGACCCGGTTTTGTTCATAATTTTAAAAATTTCTCATGGATCGACTTTCTTCTTCATGCGGAACAGGACACCATCAAAGCACGTATTCGATGCAATGGTAAGATTTTTGAATGCGGCTTTAAAGTTGCCCCCTACCCTATGGACAATGATGAAGATGGCTACGCTATTGAACTCATTGATCTCATTACCGTAGGCGAAGATGAGAACTCAGAAGCAAGATCACAATTTGATGAGCCTCAAGCCCATAACATAAGATCTATTGCACAGCCTGTTACCGACGACAAAGAGTCTTGGGACGATAGTGAACAAGAAGAACTTGACCTTGCAAGCGAACCGACTGAATTTCCTGATTTTTCAGAACCTTCAGAATTCACCGAAGTTGATACCCAAGCAGATACATTGCCAGAATTTGACGATGCATCTTTAGATGCACAGGCTACAAGCCTTGAAGACGATCTTGAGCAAGATGAACCGTTTGACTTGATAATGGAAAGCTCAACCTCTGAGCAGCCAGTCAAACAACCAGCTGCGTCAAAGAGCACGGCTGCAGGCATTGATCCAGCTTTGCTTGAACGACTCGATTTGGAAACTCCTTTTGATTACAGCTACGACCCATCTATTGCAGCTGATGAGCTGGGGCTTCCGGCAGACCTGATTGATGAATTTGTGGGTGATTTTATTGTTCAGGCTAAAAAATTCAAGCCGGACCTCGAAACTGCTTTAGAAAAACAGGATTATGATAACATCCAAATTTTATCGCATAAACTCAAAGGTGTCGCGGCCAATTTACGTATCGAAGATGCCTTGGAGGTCCTAACCTTTATCAATACCTCACAGGATGATGCCAAACTTAAAGACCATATGGAGTATCTCTACTTTATCATCAACCGCCTAGAGTTTGGAGCGGATGCAGTACAAATAGCAGCTGATGCCACTCCTGCTGACACAGTTGCAGCACAAGAGACTTTAAGTGACACAACCGTATCTAAACAAGAGAGTGCTCTTGATTTTGACCTCACTCCTGTTGATGATGAACAAGACCCTATTGATTTTGGAGCAGCGGACAGTGATGAGATTGTAGACTTTGACCTCCAGACAATCGAAAGCTTGCAGGATAATCCAGCTGACAGTGACACTGAACTTCATTTCCAACAAGATGATCAGATTGTTGATTTCGATCTTGAGATCAAAGATACACTCTCAGAAACTCCGCCAGCAGAAGATCCTTTGGATATTGATTTTGATACCCCAGAGCTAGAGATTAAGGATGATATGTCCTCTTTAAATGATGAAATCCTTACAGATGATGATTTCAATTTCGAGACAGCACAAGAGAAAGATGAGATTACAAACTTTGAGCTGACAGACCAAGCATTGGAGCAACCTGCAGAGCTTGAAGATTTTGATCTGCCCAAAGCCCAAGCCGACTCTGAGGTAGACGATGTTGTGTCCAATGAATCAGAAAAATTTGATATGAATGCGGCAGCCAATGCCCTAGATATTCCTATGGATACCTTCAAATCTTATATCGATGAATTTGTTGATCAGGCCAATGAGCTTAAACAGGAACTTGAAGCTGCTTTAACCAATCACAATCTTGATGAAGTCAAAAATGTGGCTACTCAGCTTAAAGGTATGAGTGAAGCTCTCAATATGAGCTATGCAACACAACTACTTTCAACACTTCAGACTACTGACACACCTGATGAAGCTATTGAAAGTGCCAAAAAGCTTTTTATATTTATTAGAGAATTGTAATCATTAAGGAACGTCTATGAAATTTGGATTAAGAAGCCGGTTGGCTGTTATTAGTTTTATCCCGATTATTCTTATCGTTGGTTTGGCAAGTTACTACGTTTATACCTCCTATACCAACTACAAAACAGCAACAGATCTAGAGAAAAAAGTTGAGTTGAATAACAAACTTAATACCCTGGTTGGTGAGTTGTCACGTGAACGTGGTATGACGGCCATCTTTATGGGAAGTCTTGACCAGACGGTATCAACCTCACTCAGACTTCAGCGTGAGAGTGTTGATCGGGCTATTAAAGAGTATGTTGAACACGTCAAAAGCCATACCCAAGGCCTGGACACCCATTCCGCAATTTCGTGTGATATCTGTATCAGCTCCAAACCGATCATTGAGCTCTTAAGCAATATCAGCATCGTCCGTAAACGTTCTGACAAGCGTGACATCACCTTTGAAGAGATGTTTCAAGATTACTACACCCAAATTGAGTTTATGATTCTTAATGATCTGGCCCAAATTACAAACTTTGACCTTGAACCGGAAATTACGGCACTAACCGATACTTATCTGGAAATTGCCAATGCCAAAGAGTATACCGGAGCCGAACAAGGTTTTATCAGTCACACACTGGCGAAACTGACAAAATTTGAAGAGACAGATATCAATACCTGGGTAAATCTCATTGGTAAGGCGGATGCTATCTCTTATCAACAGCTTCGTACACCGAGTGTTAAAAGAGCCCTAGATGAGACCTTTAAAAATGAAGATGCCCGTGAACTTTTTGAAGATATCACCATTGCCCGTACAGGTATTACCCAAGCGGCCAATGATGGTCTTTATGAAATAGGAGCCAATGAGTGGTTTGAGATGATGGCAGAAAAAGTCCTTCTGATTGACGAAGCTGAATCAATTTTACTTAAAGCTATTAAAGAGAAGGCTACCGCACTCGAACAAGAGCAGTTCCAACTTTTTATTATCTCCATTACGATTTGGGTTTTAGCACTCATTGTTGCTATTATTGGACGACTCTTAGCCAATGAGCTTTTAACCAACATCCGCAACCTTGAGTCACTTTTACGCCGTGTTGCCAGTTCCGCCTCTTTAGAAGCATCACAGATCAATCTTGATACCTCAAAAGGGACATCACAGGCCTATAAACTCTTAGAGACTATCATTCAGCAATCTGTTGAAGATCGTGAATCAGCGATGCAAGCCAGTGAAGCCAAATCTATGTTCCTCGCCAATATGTCCCATGAGATTCGTACACCACTTAACGGTATTGTGGGATTTACGGATCTGCTAAAAGATACTGATCTGGATCAAGAGCAGATAGAGTTTATTGATATCATTCAAAAATCATCTGAAAACCTATTAGAGATCATCAACAATATTCTTGACCTTTCTAAAATCGAAAGCAACAAGATTGAGCTTGAAGAGATCGCATTTAATCCTATTGAAGAGTTTGAATCGGCTGTTGAGGTCTACTCTGTTCGTGCAGCTGAAAAACATATCGACCTTGCAGCCTTTATCGATCCATCATTAGAAAAACCGCTTAAAGGTGACCCAACGAAGATCAAAGAGGTTGTGATCAATCTTCTAAGTAATGCCGTCAAATTCACCAACTCCGGTGGATCGATTATGGTTGATATCCGTCGTCTTGAGTCTAAAGCGGGCTTTAATACGATCGAATTCAGAGTCAAAGATAGCGGTATCGGTGTTACAGCCGAACAAAAAGCTAATATTTTTGAAGCCTTCTCTCAAGCTGATACCTCCATTACCCGGAAATATGGCGGTACCGGTCTGGGACTTACTATTTCCAGCCGTTTTATCGAGCTTATGGGAGGTACTCTTGATCTTGAGAGTGAACCAGGCGAAGGTACGATGTTCTTCTTTACACTAGATCTGGAAGAAGTTGATACGATGGTAGAGTCAAACTATCACAAGTATAAAGATATCAACGCCTTAATCTTAAGCAACCCGGGCAAATCGAAACTTCAAGAGCACTATCTTGAAGAGTATTTTGAGTTCTTCGGTGTGAAATATCAAAAATTTGAAACCATTGCCGAGCTTCTTAAACATCAAACGCAAACACGCTACCCTGTTGTATTTGCCGATTATGACTACACTGATAAAACCATTCTCGAAAAGTGTACACAGACAGCCAGTGATGTTGTTCTTATGGCTAAATCCTACTATATGAAAGAGATCGATTCACTGGGACTTGATCTCTTTAAAGTACTTTATGAACCACTGACTTCGCGTAAGGTAACTGTTGCATTAGATATGGTCTCCAATAAAAATGCCGGTGCCAAAGTGAAAAAAGAGGCTGTTTTTGATGTCAACCGATCAAGATTTGATGCCAAAGTCCTCGTAGCCGAAGATAATCAGATCAACCAAAAACTGATCAAACGAACGCTGGAAGATATAGGTTTGGAGATCACCTTAGCAAACAATGGACTTGAAGCTTTTGAAAAACGCAAAAATAATGACTTCGATCTGATCTTTATGGATATCCAAATGCCGGTACTTGATGGTGTGGAAGCTACGATGGAGATTTTAGAGTATGAAGAGGATTACCAAAAGCCTCACGTCCCTATTATCGCCTTGACAGCCAATGCACTCAAAGGTGACCGAGAACGGTTTTTAGAAGCAGGTATGGATGAGTATACAACTAAACCTTTAGTACGAGATGCCATTATCAGTCTGCTTAAACAGTTCCTCGGGCATAAAATCGTCACCGAAGGGGAAGCCCCTGCTACGCAAACACAAACAGTAGATACAGAGGCATCTCCAGAAGCAGCTTCTAACGGTACGCAAATCATCATTGCCAAAAAGACTACCTTAGAAAACCGAATCCTCTCTGATCTTGCTACCAAATTGGGTGCCGATGTTGTTGTAGCACCAAATTATGATGCACTTAAAGAGCAAGTGGCTTTGGCAGATGCGGGTATGTTTATCTTTGATAAAGAGCTTTCCGGATTGAATCTCAAAGAGATTAGTGATACAATTCGTAAGTCACCGAACAAAAATGCTCGTATTGTAATGATGCATGACTCCAATCATCCGATCACCGAAGATGAGAGTCCCTTCATTGATGAGGCTATTGCTTCCTCAATGAACAAACAAACTTTGCAAAATCTCATTGCAACCTACACTAAATAAAAGGAGTACGGATGAGTAACAAGATTAAGGTTTTAGCTGTTGATGATGATATGATCAACTTAAAACTCATTACTGGCATGCTACGTAAAGATGATGCTATCGGAGAAGTTCTAGAGGCTTCCAATGGAGCTGACGCCATCTCAATACTTAAAGACAATCCGGATATTCAAATCATTCTTTTAGATATTATTATGCCTATTATGGGCGGTATTGAGACACTTCAAGTGATTCGAGCCGATGCACAATTCCAGCATCTTCCCATCATTGTTCTAACAACAGATGAAACAAAAAAAGGTGATTCCATAGAGTATGGAGCCAATGAGTTTGTGACCAAACCTGTTAAACGTGTAGAGCTTATTGAGAAAATTCAGCGGTTGGTCACGTTATAATTATACGAAATCGTGGCGAAGCCACGCTTCCTCCGATAACTCTGCGTTTGCTTCGGCAGCAGGCCCAGCGTCGCTAGCTCCTAAACGATCTAATATCAATGCTTTACTTAAATATTCCAGCTATTTTATTTTCTATAATCTACAACTCTAGTTTAAGAATTTAGAAGTAGTTTTCACTACTTCTTTTTAGAACTTTTTTCTTCGACAAGTGCTACTTTGAGGACATCTTCGATACGATCCATCGGAAGGATCTCTAGCGTACTTTTCACCTCTTCAGGGATGTCAACCAGGTCACGTTCATAGTTTTTACGTGGGATCAGTGCTATTTTGATATCAGCTTTATGAGCTGCGATGATCTTCTCTTTAAGACCTCCGATTGGCATGACTTCTCCGGTTAACGAGACTTCACCTGTCATGGCTACATCCGAACGAACCGCTCTTTGGGTTAAAATCGAAGCGATTACCGTTGTCATAGCGATACCCGCACTTGGTCCATCTTTTGGTGTCGCACCATCCGGGACATGCAGGTGTAAGTCATATCGCTTATAAACCTCTGAAGCATCCGGCTGAATCTTCTCTTCAACCTCTTTCATGCTCATTGGAATATTGGATGGGTGTACTTTGAGTTTTTTGGTATCAATCAAAGTTTTAACCACACTGAGTGAAATACGGGCTGACTCTTTCATCACATCACCCAAACTTCCTGTAAGCTGTAAGCCGCCCTTACCTTTCAAACGAATCACTTCGATTTTAAGTACATCTCCGCCGACAGCTGTCCAGGCCAATCCGTTAACCACACCTACCTTTGGAATTCCATCTGTTTTTTCAATCTCAAAGACTGTTTTTTCTAGAAAATCTGGCAGATTTTTAAGCGTTACACTCACTTTTTCGTGACTATCTTCTAAGATCTTACGAGCACCTTTACGTACGATATCAGCAATTCTGCGACGCAGGTTTCGGACACCCGGTTCACGGGTATAATTAGAGATTATCGTCTGCAAGGCTGCTTTACCGATACTGATCTCGGCATTTTTCAATCCATGCTTTTTCGTCTCTTGCGGTAGCAAGTAACGTTTCGCGATCTCAAACTTCTCTTGCGGTGTATAAGAACTTACCATAATAAACTCCATACGATCGCGTAAAGGAGCTGGAATCTTACCTACATCATTAGCTGTTGCAATAAAAATAGCTTGACTTAGATCAATATTGAAATTCGTATAATAGTCTCTGAAATTGGAGTTTTGCTCCGGATCTAAGATCTCTAAAAGTACAGCGGTAGGGTCACCTCTACCGCTTCTAGCCACCTTGTCGATCTCATCTAACACGATGACTGGATTCATATGTTTGGCTTCAATCAGACCTTGTACGATACGTCCCGGCATCGCTCCGACATAGGTACGTCTGTGACCGCGTAATTCATTCACATCTTCCAAACCACCCAGTGCCACACGGATTAACGGACGTTTTAACGATGTTGCAATCGAATTAGCCAAAGAGGTCTTACCGACACCCGGAGGCCCTGCAAAACATAAAATAACCCCTTTACCCTCTTCAGATTTACCACGAAGCTGTAACAACTCTTTGACCGCAAAGTACTCTACGATACGCTCTTTGGGCTTTACTAAAGAGAAGTGATCTTTATCCAGTTGCTTTGCAACATTGGCAATCTCCAACTTCTTCTTGGAGTATTGTCCAAAAGGAATCTCTAGCACCCACTCCAAATAACCCTGAATCGTATTGGCATCAGCTGTGTCAGGATGCATACGGGCATAACGGTTAAGCTGTTTATCGATCTCTTTATAGGCATCTTCACCCATATATTTTTTAAGAGAATCCAGCTTGTTGCGATACTCCTGAATCTCCTCTTCTCTTTGCGTGTCCGTTCCCAGCTCTCTTTGGATCTCTTTGAGCTGCTCTTTAAGAAAGTACTCTTTATTAACCTTCTCAATTTTATTATGAACTTTCGAACGGATCTCTTTTTGAAGTTTATTCGCTTCAATCTCTTCCACAAGATAATCTACCAGCTTCAGATATCGCTGTTCTACATTGCTCTCTACAAACAGTTTATACGCTTTTGCCTTACTGAGTTTAATAGAGCTTGAGATGAGATCAATGATACGGGTATGTTCATGATTATCCTCAATCGTTCGTAAAAGATCCGGCGGGAAAAGATTACTGACACTGGAAAGCGTACGTACTTTTTCACGTACCACCTCTAAAATAGCTGTCAGTTTTTGACTGTTGATCTCTTCTGATTCGACGACATCAACCGTCGCAAAAAGGATATCTTCATCTAAAGGGGTCTGTATCTCACCCTTGGTCAAGCCTTGAAAAAGGATCTTGATACGGCCATCAGGCAGAGCGATCTTACGCATGATTGAACCGATAACACCGACATTATAGATAGAACTAAACTCTCGTTCACCCTCCTGTCCCTCTTTAGTGGAACAGATCATCAATAAGGTGTCATTTTCCAATGCATAGTTGGCTGCTTCGATGTTTTTTTCATCACTTAAAAAGATCGGAGAGATCATAAAAGGGTATAAAAAGAGTTCATCCTCAACAACGATAGGGATATCCGATGGAAACGAGCTATAGTGATTTAGTTGCATATATTATTTTCCTTATTCAAATATACTTCTGATCCATGATCGTTCAGGCATTTTGACATGCTTCGGGTCCACACCCTCTAAACGATCTTTATTACGATAATACTCAGCCGCTTTAGGCTTTTTGACACGTTCATACAGACCGACGATCTCTGTTTTTAGTGTATCACGTCCCAATTCCAGACGCAACAGCATCTGATTGACCAAAGGCATATAGGGTGATACCGGATAATTCACTCGAAACTCATTAACACTGGCAATGGTCTCATCTAAAAACTTCTGATTACGGAAAGGGTGTTTGTAGGCCATAAAAGCTATTTTAACCTTTAAGTACTCTACATACTCTCTCTCTTTGTCGGTACCAAATCTTTTTAAATATTCATTAAGATAGTACTTGGCCAAAATCAACTCATCATAGTAAGCATGAGCTTTGGAAAGCAGTATCATTGATTTGGCTAAATAAGGCGAACCGACATGTTCACTATAAAGCGAACTGTAGGCATCATCTGCCATACTGACACGAGAGGATGCGATATCCGTGACGATCTTTTGGTACCAAAACTCTGCTGACTTATTAGATAGTGTCACTTCTTTGCTGCTGCATGCTGTAAAACCAAGCACGCCCCCAAGCAAAGCAAGATGTAAAAGAATCTTTTTCATGAATCATATTTCTTTAAAATTTAATGGGTTATTTTAACCAAGCAAAGTTAACAAAGAGTTAAATAGTGCTATTTTCGCAAACTGAAATCACAATTATGCTATACTCTGCACTTAGTTTACTCTTTTGAGTTGCTAACGAGATGATGAGACTCTTAACTTTTAAAAAGATATGACGATATCTGCTTGAGTAAATCTAACAGTTATTTTTGAGGCAGGCTATGGAAAACGCAGTGTACGAAGTTAAAGTTCCGATTTTAGGATTTGAAAATATCCGTGAAGTAGAGTTATCGATGATTGACGATATCTTTGCTCAACTTCATGCAATCCCTAAAGGTGGTACATCCTTTACACTCGTCAACCCTTATGCCCTCAGAACCTATCAATTTGACATTCCTCAAGCGACTCAAGTTCTGCTTGAGATTAACAGTGAGACCAATCTGCTGCTTTATAATATCGTTGTTGTTCAAAACCCTATCAGCGAATCCACCGTCAATTTTATCGCTCCCCTGCTTTTTAATACCGATAACAAAACCATGTCTCAACTCATCCTAGACAGTTCCAAACACCCAGAGTATGGTATCGCTGAACCGATCAGCTCTTTTATGAACAGAACTGAAGAAGAATAATTTATGACACTTACGATCATCGGTACGGGTAATATGGCCAAGGCCTTGGCTCTAGGTCTTAAAGATAGTTATGATTTAGAGATTGTCGGCCGCTCTTTAGACAAAGCAGAAAAATTTATCGCCCAACATGCTCTAAATGCCCAAGGCTTTGCCATGGAAAAATTCAATACCGACAACAAAACCCTGCTTTTATGTGTCAAACCTTATGCCTTAGATGCGACAGGAACCCTATTAGAAGGTAAAGCTCAAACGATCTACTCCATCTTGGCA
>JBFHUP010000017.1:0-12451 GCA_041589975.1 Sulfurimonadaceae bacterium
GCAAAATTCAAAAAAAATGTGAAATATGTCACTTTTTTATAAAATTTTATAATAAAATAGTTTGATTAAAAAGAAAAAATATACCCAATGGTCTGATGAAACAATTTGATATAGAGATAAAAAATTTACCAAACGGCTCCTACTCGGTTTATTTCGATAACAAACGCTATCTTTTAAACAAAGAGACACTTCTGGATGGTAAGTTAATCAAACTCTATGCCAAGGAGCTTGGGGGAAAAGATTTTATCTCTTTAAATTACTATCCCAGACCACTTAATCCCCTACTTAAACCTTGTGAGATGCCTAAGGAGAAAGTGATCGATTTTATACTCAAGCTCTCACTTTGAAAAATTTTCAAGATAATGATCTAAGATATTGATCACGCCTGTCTCAATCATCTGATACACCTTCTCAAAACCTTCAAATCCATCAAAGAAATAGGGATCAGGTACATCTTCTCCATCAAATCCAAAGTCGCCTAGCTTTAAGGGGTTGGAACAGCCCAGAGCTTTGAGATTTGCGATATTGCTATCATCCAGCCCTACAACAAGATCATAATCGCTAAAATCCGATGGTTTAACCTGTTGACCTCTTAGATCAGATATGTCAATACCGTGCTGCTTCGCTACGGTAATGGAGTGCGGACAAGGGGCTTCACCGATATGCCAATCTCCGGTTCCTGCAGATGCGATGGTTAATCCCAGGTGGTGCTTTTGGTTAAGATCACGTGCTATCCCTTGGGCAAGGGGTGATCGGCATATATTTCCTAAGCAGACAAAAATAATAGATTTCATAAATTTACTTTTTTTGCTAATTATAGCATGAAAGTGCACGTTTTGCTTTTTTGGTGCTTCATATTGGGTTATTCTAGACAGGATCAGAGTGTGAATGCATAGTAATTTACAATTTTTGCTAAAAATCCTAACATTTTTAGCCATACTCTTGACTGACCCAGATATACATATTTTTACTATTTTTGTCATGATGATCCCATAATACATTGTGGAACAAGATATGCTTGTAGTTACTTACTATAATATATTCAAAGGAGATAACTCCCTCATTAATAACGGGGGTTAGATCTTTTTAGGAGATGTTTGATGACAGCTACGACCGCACAAGCAGCACAGACAACGGCCAAAGCTCCGGTACAAATTGGCAAGGGTAAAGAGGAAGCCAATACGAACGGGTTTGCCAATCTGCTGGCCGATACGATCTCAAAAAGCAGTGAGGGTATTAAAGCCAAGGTAGCAACACCCTTGTTAGAAGCTGAAACGGCAAAGAGTAAAAAAGGGTCACCTTTAATCGCTGAACATGCTAAAGGCAAAGGTCCTACGGGTGATTTGGATTTAAGTGTTTTAGGTGAAGTCAAAGAGGAAGACCCCAAAAAAGGAGCTGTCAAGCTGGGCGATATCTTAGCAGAACTGTCACATAAAAGTTCTGCTCCCATCGGCAGTGAGGTGATCAATCTTAAAACGGTGCTGAGTTCAAAAAATGATGATCCGGAACTCATCAATCAAGATCTTTTGACTTTGGTTAAACCTCAGGATAGAGAGAAAGTTATGGAGTCACTCATTGCAGGGGCAAAACAACTTTTAAGTGAACAGTTAAATGCTAGAATTCCAAAAAACAGGGTTCCTAAGACTTTAAAGGGACTTTTAGAGACAGCTGTACGGTTTAACATGGTGGTTAGTGATATCACTTTGGAAAATCTTCCCGAAAGTAAGGTAACGAAAGAGCTATTACAATCGTTAAATATAAAAACCCAAAAAGAGAATCCACTCCCTGGGCTTACAGCGAAGGTGAGTTTAGAAGATAAAAAGCTTTTTGCCGAAGGTGCAGGTAAGAAAAAATCACCTTTAGAGCAGGCTCTTAAAGGGCAAGAGATTGAAAAAGCTATGGTTACGGCCGAAAAAACAGTAAAAGAGGCAGAACTTGTTAAAGAGCAGCCTCTTGCTAAAGCGATGGAAACAGCTGCGGCACCTAAAAGTACAGTTATGCCAAGCAAAGAGAAAGAAAAAGATAGAACAAAGGTGGATAGCAAAGAGTCTGCAAAAATGCCGATGAAAGATATGACAACAGTGCAGACAGCTAAAAGTGTAATACAGCAAAACAGTGCACAAGTAACTCAAAACAGCCAACAAAAAAGTTCTGGTTTGGAGCAACTTTTAGCTAATGAGAGTCAAGAACAAACAGCTACAGAAAGTACACAACAAAACTCTTCGTCGCAGAGTGTCGCGTCTAAACAAGATACAGTTGGCGTCAAGCAAGAACCGGCTATGGCAGCTAAGA
This sequence comes from Sulfurimonadaceae bacterium, assembly GCA_041589975.1. Lineage (GTDB taxonomy): Bacteria > Campylobacterota > Campylobacteria > Campylobacterales > Sulfurimonadaceae > JBFEYF01. Next base: position 2,293 of record JBFHUP010000017.1, read on the forward strand.
TGGCAGAAGCAAGACAACTGGTCAGCCAGTTAAGTGTGGATATTAAAGAGGCGATGCAAAATTATAAACCGCCATTTACAAAACTCTCCATGAAGTTAAATCCTGAACGATTGGGTGAGATAGATGTCATGATGGTGCAGCGTGGCAATAATGTTCATATTAATTTGACTTCCAATACAGCAGCGTTGGGATTGTTACAGCAAAACACGGCCGATCTTAAATCCGCTCTTGCCGATGCTGGGCTAAGTGATGCGACCATGAACTTCTCATCCAATGGAGAGGATCGTAATCAGCCGCAGGAACAGCAACGTAAGCACACGACAAGTGAGCATTATGCTGAGATGTCTAAGATTTTAGATGATATTGACACACTGGAACTGGTTGTTCCACGATATGTGTAATAAATAAGGATAGAGGAGCTAAGGATGGCCGTAGATCTAGTAGGAAGTAGTGCTGGAGCCGCTGATATTAAAGCAGCTACAAAGCAGTTGGGCAAAGGACAAGTGGTTAACCCTAAGGGAGAACTGGGAAAAGATGAGTTTTTAAAATTGCTTTTAGTAGAGTTAGAGCATCAAGACCCGACAGCTCCGGTAGAGACAGATAAGATCTTGTCACAAACCTCACAGCTGGCATCTTTGGAAGCCTCAACTAACACTAATAAAGAGCTTGAAAATCTTTCATCAGCACTGCAGTCGTCGATGAAATTCTCAACCGTAGGAGCTATGGGTAAAATCGCTAATATCGGTAACGATGAGGTGATCTTACCGGAAAATGGTACGGCAAATTTTGAGATCTATTTCCCTGATAATGTCAAAGAGGGTGAGATTGAAGTGAAGGATACTCTGGGCAACCTTGTACGGACCATTAAAGTCTCTGATGTGAGCAAAGGTGTTAATGGCTTTAGCTGGAACGGTGAATCTAATGACGGTAACCGTGCAGAAGAGGGATCTTATCATGTAACGGCATCCTATGTTACACCTAAAGGTAAATCGGGTACAACAGCAATAGGTACCTATCCGATCAGCTCATTGAAATTTGAAGAGGGTAAGAGTCTGATGAAACTTGGTTCCCAATATGTGCCGTTTAAGATGGTTAAAGAGCTTTATGATGCCGAAGGTTAAAGAGAATGAACCGAGCATTTTATAACGGCGTTGCAGGGGTAAAATCACAGCAGTTTGGTATTGATACCTGGGGTAATAACATATCTAATATCTCTACCAATGGATTTAAAGCTAACATCCCGCAGTTTGCAGAGTTATTTACGGATAAACTGGCTCAAATTAATAATAGGGGACCGGTTGAATCGGATCAAGGCTATGGTACACGATCTCACTCCTCTGCCATTTCAATGAAGCAAGGTTCTATTGTCCAAACCGACAGAGAGCTGGATGTAGCTATTATGGGTGACGGCTGGTTTGGCGTGGCCAATGGTGAGGATGGCATTGCCTTTACACGAAACGGTGGTTTTTCCTACGATTCGCAAGGTAATATTGTTAACAGCGATGGAGCTATTTTAATCGGAACCCTTTCTGAAGGACTCTTAAATGGCCGTTTGACTGATGTGACAAACTACCTTCAGCTTGATTCCGCTGATAGCCAACGCACATTGCAGTTGCCTGATGATTTAAGGCTTGATGCGGTTCCTACCAATAGGGTATCGATTCACGGCAACTTAGGTGTTGAAGGGGTGACGGGGAAATTTGCAACCGATATTTTTACTAAAGATGGTGAAAAGCATACTCTTAAAATCCGTATTGAAAAGGATTTTGAACAGCCGGAGCGAGGGAGTTCATGGACTTTGGTAGCTACGGTTTTGGATCAAAACGGGGAAAAGAGGTTTGAATCAGAGCCAAGCCAGATTCTATTTGGCAGTAATGGTGCAGTGATCAAATATGATAAACCCAAAATAGACAACAGCGGGACCAATATTGATCTTGGTCTTGAAACAAAATTTGGCGGATTGGTAACCCTGGGCGGAAACTACATCGGAAAAGATATTGAACGTAACGGGATTTCTGAGGGAAAACTTACTGACTACCATATTGATGAAAAGGGTCATATTATGGCCAATTTTGATAATGGCAGGGCTTCAGCTGTAGGTAAAATTGCTCTGTTTCATTTTCAAAATGATCAAGGTCTGTCCAAATTGGGGGATAATCTTTTTACGCAGACCGTTAACAGTGGTGAGGCCTTCTTTTTTAAAGATGCTTTGGGACGGGATGCTGCGGTAACCAGATTGGCTCCTTACGCTTTGGAGAAGTCCAATGTCTCAACAGCAGAAGCACTCACGCAACTTATTGTGATGCAAAAGGCTTTTGATGCCAGTGCTAAAAGTATTACCACGGGAGATCAGTTACTTCAGACTGCTCTTAAGATGGTTTAACTTTTTGGGCGAAGGGCTTAAGAGATAAACTCACTTAACGCTTTTTTCCCTTTTTCTGTCTTGATATACATATCATAGTTAAATTTTCGAATCGCAGCCTGATCTTTTTCACCCTCGATCATGCTGATGCCCTTATTAAGTAGGGTTCTATTATCTGCAAGCCATACCATGTAGGTAAGCTCTTCTTTGGTTGGAAGCGGTTCATCATTGGCTTTACTTTGATGGTAGAAGTGCTCAACCCATTTATCAAACTCCATAGAATTACCTGTTGCTTCTTCATAATCAACACGAAGACGTTCTATGAGTTCATCATGGTTGGAAATCCACATATGAAATTTAGTATCACGAATAATAGCCATGATTAGTTTCCTCGGCTTCCCGGTTTGATAGCTTCAGATTTTCCCTCTTTACAAAGTGGACAATCAGCTGGATCGTACATCTCAAAGGTAAAGTCATCTAAAGCGAAAAATGGCACACCGTCTGGAAGTTTACAGTTAGGTTTTTTCGTTACATCAGAGTTTTGGCGATCACAAAAACCACGGTTAGCTAAGGCGGCAAAACCTACAACCACACCACCCATAGCCTCAACGGCCGTTGCCGCTTCCATAGCGGAACCACCTGTGGTGATAATATCTTCACAGATCATCACTTTTTCACCCGGTTTGATATCAAAACCACGACGGATCGTCATTTTTCCATCCACACGCTCTGCAAAAATAGAACGCTTATCAAGTGCCGTAGCCAGGGCAAAGCCGGCAATCAGACCACCCAAAGCCGGAGCACAGATCGTATCGACTTCTAGACCACTATCAATGATCTGTTTAGCGACGCCTTCTGCTAACGTCTTGGCATTTTTAGGATCTTCCAAAACCTTCGCAGATTGAAGATAAAATTGCGAGTGATTACCGGAGCTCAGTTTAAAGTGACCCTCTAGTAGAGCATTCGCATCCATATAAATTTGCTTAACATTCATAGGAATTCCTTTATGTAGGTTTTTGTCATGTCGCTTCTAAAGAAATCAAGAAGCCAAAGTATCTGAGCAAACAAGGTTGTGTCAGATCGTCTAAGGGCAGTTTCTGCCCGCAAGCCTGCTGCTTAAGCAAACTCAGCGTTAGCGTAGGAAGCGTGGCTTTGCCACGATTCCGTATTAAATAGTAGTAATATCTTTCTCTTTATCTTTTAGGACGTCGTCTACTTGAGCGATAAATTTATCCGTGATCTTTTGTATTTTATCTTGTGCTGATTTTGACTCATCTTCAGAGATCTCTTTATCTTTTTCAAGTTTTTTCACGGCATCATTGGCAGATTTACGATTGTTGCGGATGGCTACTTTAGCATTTTCTGCTTTGGCTTTTGCCTGCTTGACTGTCTCTTGACGTTGATCCGAAGTCATCGGCGGAAAGTTGAGAATGATAAAATCACCGTCGTTGTTTGGATTGACACCGATGTTGGCTTTTTGAATAGCTGTCTCAACATCATTTAAAATCGTCTTTTCAAAAGGAGAGATTCTAAGCGTTGTTGCATCTGTTGCCGTGATATTGGCTACCTGATTAAGCGGTGTCATCGAACCGTAATATTCAACTTTAACAGCGTCAAGTACGGATGTTGTAACTTTGCCGGTACGCAGTGTATGAAAATCACGTTTCATCGCTTCGATGCTGTCTTCCATTTTCATTTCAGTTTCTTCATAGATGTCATTTAACATTGTAATCCTTTAAAGTATGATAATTTGGCTTGTCCAGGCGTTATCAGGCGTCTTGATAATGATGCGTGAACGATTGAGTTTCAATTTGGTATTGAAAATTTTTGTAATTTTACCGTTTTTTGGCTTTAATATATGCCATGTGTCTCCTGAAATGTAACACTCGACACTTTTAAACTTGGGATCGATCTCTAATGAGATAGAACGCAGAATCCTATTTTTTCTATCAACATCGACTTTATGCCAGATGGCAGGCAGATAGGTGATACGCAGCTTTGCTTTGAGTGAGGCCTTTCCGGTCAGAGCGATACGATCCAGATCATCCAGGGGGCTTTTGTGGGAAAATCCGCCTTGATTCTGGTTCATGATCAGATCAAAATCAAAGGAGTTGATAACTTGTTGAAGTGTTGCATCATATTCGCCATAAGGATAGGCATAGGTGGTGGGTTTAAAGCCGAGACGTTTTTCTAGAAGCGTTAAGGCTTTTTGGGTATCAACTTTCATCTCTTCTGGAGTCATTTTGGTCATATGCTTATGTCCAAAACTATGCACACCTATCGTCCCGTACTTCATAGCCTCTTTAATTTGATCCCAGCTCATAAAGTCATTAAAGTGACGTTCTGTTGCTTCGACATAGACATAAAGTGTAAAGGGGACTTTGTGTTTTTTAAACAGAGGCAGACCGTTATGATAAAAAGATTTATAGCTGTCATCGATGCAAAAATGAACCCAGTTCGAAGGAATAGGTTCTCTTTTTTTCATCTTTGCAATGATTTCATCCATGGTCGCCATATAGTAGTTCTGTTTTTTGAGATATCTGAAATGTTTTTCAAGATCTTTATTGCTGATTGAGGTCGAGGCATGTTTGTTGTCATTAAACCGATGCAGTACAAAGAAATGACCTGATGTTTTGGGCGGTGAGAGATCTACACTTTTTGAATCCGGTATGGCTGTTTGGTTCTGGGTGGTCGTTTTGTGGTCACTCTTTTCCTGACCACACCCTATCAGGAGATAGGAGATGAAAAGAACTCTAAAAAGAGTTGTCATTATTTTTCAGTCGGGACTTTTGGGGCCGCATCATCGATTTTTGGTGCAGCAGACTCCAGTTGTGGAGCAGCATCATTGTTGGCATTGTCAAGCAGTGATGCTTCGCCGGCAGCATTGTAAATAACACCTAACCAGATGGCCACAACTACAAAGGCAAAACCAAGTGCAAAAGTAGTTTTAGCTAAAAAGCTTGCCGGTCCTTTGGCTCCAAAGATCGAATCGTTACTTCCGCTGTAAGCACCAAGTCCCATGCTGGCACTCTTTTGAAGCAAGACGACGATAATAATCATTACAGCTAATACAACCATAGTGACAAGTAAAACATTTTCCATGTTAATGAATCCTAAATTAAATTGGGGGGATTTTATCTAAAAGAGTATAAGGATAGGATTAAAGCACGAAATTTAATAATTAAAATGTTACAATGAGGCTTTTAAAATATAAAGGTTAAGGCAATATGGGACAACGGACATGGGCAACACTACTCTCTTTAGCAGTTCTGGTGACAATTTTAGTGCTCAATGTTACTCCGTCGAATAAAAAGCTGCTCTTAGCCAGTAATTTTGCCATTTATGACCAACTCAAACATATAGCTCCTGTCGATAGTGACGTGGCTATGCTGATCCCGTTTGGACAAGACAACCACACTTTTAGACCCTCTCCGAAAAATATTACACAGATAGTTGATGCGGCTGCCTTTTTTTATGTTTCTAAAGGGATGGATCAGTGGGTGGCCAAAATCGATGCCTTAAAAACGATTCAAAACAAAGTAGACCTTTCGTCACAGATTATCTGGAGAGAAGCCCATGAGGGTCATGACCATCATCAAGAAGAGGAGCATGATGCTTATGATGAGGCTGAAGCAGTTGATCCGCACTATTGGTTTGACATTACCAACCAAATGAACAGTGCTCATAGTATTAAATTGAAATTGCAGGAGATTTTTCCTGATAAACAAGAGCAGATAGAGATCCGTTATATTGATTATATTAAAAGTTTGGAGGATCTCAAAGGTCGTTATCAAGAGGCTCTCAAAAGGTGTCAAAAGTCTGAACTCTTTGTAACACATGATGCCTACTCATATTTGGCCGCACAAGGTTTATTTCATATAGAATCTGTTGTCGGATTAGCTCCGGAATCTTCTCCAAATCCTTCAAAAATGGAAGAAATTATTCAAAAACTGGGCAAAAATGGCGTAAAAACGATCTTTTTTGAGAATTTTTTCTCCAATAAGATCGCCGAAGCGATTGCCTTGGAAGTGGGCATACAGGTTGACTTTCTGGATACTTTGGGAACGATCAGTGCCAATGATGCCAAAGCGGGCAGAAGTTATCATGATATTATGATGCAAAACCTTGAAAAAATGGCTGAGGCATTAGAGTGTCAGTAGAGTTTAAGCCGGTTATCGTTGAGACCAAAAATCTCTCTTTTTCAGTAGGTTCTTTGAATATCGTCAGTGATGTCAGTACGAAAATTCTGCAAGGCGATTATACCGCGATCATTGGTCCTAATGGCGGGGGGAAGACAACATTGGTCCGTCTTATGCTGGGTTTGGAAAAAAGAAGTTCGGGAGAGATACTTCTTTTTAATACGCCTATTAAGAGATTTAAACAGTGGCAAAAGATCGCCTATGTACCGCAAACAGTCTCTCATATAGATAGAAATTTTCCGGCTACGGTAAAAGAGATTGTACGTATGGGGCGTTCGGCACTTAAAAAAGGGTGGCAACGTTTTAATGCCCAGGATGAAGCGATTATTGATGAGTCCATGATTAAGCTTGATGTGAAAAAGCTTGAAAACAAACTGATTGGAGAGCTTTCAGGCGGTCAGCGTCAACGGGTGATGATTGCAAGAGCATTGGCCACCAATCCAAAACTGCTGATTTTAGATGAACCTAATACGGGCGTCGATATGGTTTCCCAAAAAAAGTTTTATGCACTGTTAAAAGAGCTTAACGAGAAAGATGGTTTGACTATTATCTTTATAACGCATGATTTGGGTGTGATAGCGGATGATATTCAAAAAGTGATCTGTATTAATCAATCTCTGTTGGCATGCAGTAATCCGCACGAGATTTTATCTTGTTCAGCTATGTCTGAACTGTATGGCGTGGATGCACATGTGATGCATCATCACCATTAGGAGAAACGGGTGCTGGCGATATTTGATTACCAATTTATGCAGTATGCTCTTATAGCAGGTCTGATTATAGGAATGATTGCCTCGTTGGTGGGTTCTTTTGTTGTACTAAGACGCTATGCCATGATCAGTGATACCTTGGCTCACGTGGCACTGGTCGGAGTTGCTATCGGTATTTTAACCGGATCAAACCCTCTGTGGGTTGCGGTTGTTGTTGCGGTACTTATCTCTTGGGTTATAGAGTACTTACGTTATGTTAAAAAACTCTATTCGGATTCGGTTATGGCTATATTTATGTCAGGTTCTTTAGCCGTTGCTGTTATTATTGTCTCAGCTGCAGATGCCTTTAACAACACCTTGATTGCTTACCTTTTTGGAAATATTTTAACAGTCACAAAAGAAGATATTATAACCATCGCACTCTTTGCGGCCTTATCCCTGCTTGTGATTATTCGCTATTATCATCAACTGCTTTTTGTGGCTTATGATGAAGAGGTGGCTAAAACCAGCGGTATCAGTGTAGGCTTACTAAATTTTTTACTGATGACCATTGTGGCTTTAGTGGTCGCATTGTCCATTCGTGTTGTGGGCTCTTTGCTTATTGGTGCCTTGATGATTATCCCGGTTATGACCGCCATGCAGTTTCGGCAATCTTTTTTTAAAACGCTGCTTATGAGTATTGCTATATCACTTATCAGTGTTTTTTTGGGATTGATTGCGTCGTATCAATTTGAATTACCTAGTGGTGCAGCCATCGTTGTTGTTACCTTGATATTTTTCAGCAGTTCTTTGTTCGTTAAAAAGTCTTGATGAAGCATATCAAAGAGTTCTCCCGTTTTGCGGATGTCTATTCACGATATAACAGTGTCCAAAAGCAAGTCGCTCAAGAGTTGGCAGCTCTTATCAAGGGGCATCCTAAACATATCGTAGATCTTGGATGCGGCAGTGGAACACTCTATAAGGAGCTAAACTTTGTTCCTGAAACATTTCTCGGGGTTGATCTGTCTGAAAAGATGCTCGAGGAGCACCCTAAAGAGAAAGGCGTAGAGCTTTGGTGTGACAGCTTTGATGATGCAGCACTGTTTCGCAAACTGCAAAACAGAAGGTTTGATGTTTTACTCTCTTCTGCTTCTTTGCAGTGGAGCAAAGATCTTGGGGCTGCGTTTGAAAAAATCGCCCACCTGCATAAACCGATAGCTCTGACGCTTTTTACCTCGAACACCTTTAAAACATTGCATGATGAGGCGGGTACACAATCGCCTCTGTACAGCAGGGATGAGATTCAAGCATTGTCGCAAAACTATTTTGGTGTTGATGCTCATTTTAGTGAGTATGTTTTACGATTTAAAAACAACAGAGAGCTTTTTAACTATTTGAAAAAAAGTGGTGTAAGCGGCAATGAAAAGCAGTTAAATTACAAAGAGACGAAAAGATTGATGCGGGAGTATCCGGTAGATTATTTGGAATTTGAAGTCGCCTTTATTGTAAAAGAGTCTGCATAGCCTTTTTTTCGACTTTATAGAGTTCATAACGAATCTGTTTAAAGTTTTCGGAATCAGAGGCACTGATAAGTTTGAGAAGCTCTTCTAAGACTCTGGATGTCTCTTGAGCCCGTTTAAAATTAGCGATGATGATATCATGGGTATGTGAGCGATCCAATTCGCTTTTTTGTGTAGGTCGTAAAACGTCGTTATCAACATCACGAGAATTTAAAAGTTCATTGTAGAGTTTGTCAATACGTGCACAATGGCGGAGTTTTTTAAGTTCTGAGGCAATCTCTTTATTGTTGAGGGCGTAGCGAAACAGATCTTCCACCACCCTGATCCCCTCATTAAGGCGATTAAGGTTGGCGTCGATCGTTCGGTACTCTTGCAAAGAGAAGATATCGTTAGTCGTCACTTGTAAAAGAGAGCATCAATTGAAGTAATGCAGTGAAGATGTTGAGGAAATCTAAATAAAGTGCAATAGCTCCATCGATTGGATGCTCATAGTTTCCTTTGATAATGTTTTGTGTGTCATAAACAATTAAAACAGAGAAAAGCATAACAACAACACCGGCGATAATCGTTCCCATAAGAGGATTTTTTAGAATAAATGCATTGACTATTGAAAAAACGACAACTACGATCAGTGCAATCATAAGTGGCTTAGTATAGGTAGTAAAATCTCTTGGCGTTTTAATGGCGAAAAGACTCATACCACCAAAAATAAAAGCTGTCATAGCAAATGCATTACCAACAATTGCCGAATTTACAGTAATGGCTACACTTAATAGCGGAGCTAAAGTGATACCTGTCATAAAGGTAAAAGCAAAAAGTAGAGCAAGGTTAATACCCGGCTTTCTTTTCATAAATATAAGACCAATGAGCAATGCGATCTCAAGGATAAACAGAGCAAGACGGTTTTCATGAACCGCTCCGGCAAAGCCAAGTCCAACATAAGCACCAACGGCACCAGCCATCATAGATGCACCAAATAATTTATATGTCTCTTTGATAAAAGCTACAAGTGAAGAGTCACTTTGTGTCGCTTGAGTCTCAAAAGAGTGGTTCTGTGCATATTCGCGATCATATAGACCCATAATTTTCTCCTAATATTTTTTGTGTAATTGCATTCTAGCACAATAAAGTAAATATAGAGTAAATTGAGTATAGAAAAATGCAACGATTGCGATGAAGAATGTTAAGTCTAAAGCTAAAAAGTTTGAATGATATAAGCATAATTGATCCTAAAACCACCCAACACCAAACAAATCCAAAAATTCCTCTAAAAAACCATTGACAGCAAAGGTGAATTACACTATAATTCCCGTCCACAAACGATGAGACCTTCGAGTTGAAGAGTCAGGATCCATGTAGATTACAGCGTTTGAAGATCATTGACAACTA
>JBFHUP010000018.1:0-12425 GCA_041589975.1 Sulfurimonadaceae bacterium
ATCTCCATTTAAAAACTTGTCATAAGGAGCCGGCGTAACAAGCGTACGTTCAAACGCGGCGATCGCATCGGCTGCCGCTTTAAAGCTTACTCTTTTAAAGACTTTTGTCATCGCTTTTTTATACTCAGGAATAGAGTTAATCACATCTTCTACATGCTTTTTCGTTGCTGCCATTTCTGGTGGAGCTTGGATCGGACCTTGTGCTTGAGCTTCAAGATCCTTATCACGACCATCCCAGAACTGACTACCTGCAAATACTGCATTATAGACCGTAGGAGAGTTTAAGTGATGCGGATTGAGTGCCCATTTGTGACCAATTGCTGCTGCAACTCCGTCAACACCGCCCAATCCAAGGTTGTGACAGCTGTTACAAGAGATAAAACCACTTTTTGAAAGACGTGGGTCCATATAAAGTTTATAACCTAAGATTACCTTATCTTTAGTAATCGGATTGTTTTTGTTATCAATCAACTTTAAAATCTCATCACCCTTATTAGGAATGGCTTTGAGGCCAGCTGTTTGAGCTTTTTCCTGAAGTGACTGTGCTTGCAAAGAAGCCGTTGCCAAAAGTAAAAGAAGTAGTCTTTTCACATGAGGTCCTTTTGTAAATTTAATAGCGGATATTGTAACATGTTTTACTTAAAGGATAATAATTATCCATTAATATTTATTTTCCATTAAATGATCTTTGATACTATTGCTGTTATGGAAAACTTTCAAGCAAAACTTCAAGCTTCCGGGCTTAAAATCACGCCTCAGCGTACGATTATTGCCGATATCATCTCACGTTTCGGTCATATAGATATGGATCAGCTTTTTATAGAGACCAAAAAAGTGTTACATAATATATCTCTGGCAACACTTTATAAAAACATCAAACTATTACAAGAAAAACAGCTCCTTAGAGAGGTCTCTATTGACGGATTTAAAACAAAATATGAGTTGAATTTATCGGAACACTCCCATCTCATATGTGAATCGTGCGGTTTGGTTACGGATATAGAGTGTCCATTGCCTAAAGAGTTTGCTCAAAGCAGTCAGCAGTTTGAAGTCAGACGCAGCTCCATTATGCTGTATGGTATATGTCATAACTGCAAGCAACACAAATCATGAAATCCACACTAAACTAAGCAGTACCACAAGTAATACAGGTGGTGTAATAAGCATCCCGAATTTAAAATATTGTTTAAAACTGATGTAAACCCCTTTTTCCGCTAAAACATGAAGCCACAACAGTGTGGCTAACGAACCAAACGGTGTCATTTTAGGGCCCAGATTGGAACCGATGATATTGGCATAGATCATCGCTTCATGACCGATCTCCTGCAAGGAGATATCCATAATCATGATGGTAGGCATGTTATTCATCGTAGCGGATAAAAAGGCTGAAATAAACCCCGTACCCACCACAGCCGCCGTATCTCCATAGGTGACAAGCTCTTTTAAAACTAAAGCCAGATAATCGGTCAATCCTGCATTTTTAAGCCCATAAACCACGATATAAAGCCCGATACTAAACCAGACCACCTGCCATGGAGCTGTTCGTACAATATGCCACGGCTCAACGACCTTGGCACTGGCAGCCATGATCAAAAAAATGATGCCCCCGCCTAATGCGAAAACCGAGACAGGCAGATCAAAATAGTCCCCGATAAAATAACCTGCCAAAAGCGTGCCCAAGAAGATCCAGGCAATATAAAAAAGTTTTTCACTTTTAAGCACTGCACGCGGCTCTTTAAGAAGGTCAATATCTACCGTTTGAGGAATATCCTTTCGTAAAATGATCCACAAAAAGAGGATGGATACCAAAGTACTAACAACAAACGGAAATGCCATATTGAGCATATAATCGACAAAACCGATATCAAAGAAGTTGGCTGTGACGATGTTGGTCAGATTGGAAAAAACAAAAGGTAAAGATGCCGAATCAGAGATAAATCCGCCTGCCAAAACAAAAGCTAAAATCGTCTTGGCGTTGAGTTTGAGTATCTTCATTTTAGAAAGTAAGATGGGCGTTAAGATTAAAGCGGCTCCATCATTGGCAAAGAGTGCTGCTACCAAAGCTCCTAAAAGCAGGGAGTAGACAAACATACGGTGGCCGCTTCCTTTGGCAAGTTTAGCCATTTTTAAAGCAGCCCACTCAAAGAATCCGATCTCATCTAAGACCATGGACAAAATAATAATCCCAATAAAGGCTAAGGTCGCATCCCAGACAATATCTGCAACTGTATAGACATCATCCAAAGCCACTACACCTAAAAGCAGGGCGACCATAGCACCAATAACAGCAGTCGTGCCGATCTGCAGACCTCGTGGCTGCCAGATCACAAAAATGAGGGTGACCAAAAAAAGAAGTGTCGCAGTTAACATGAAGCTTTTCCTTCAAAATGTAGTTTGACGGCAGGCAACAAGATATTAAAGATCATCTCACGCGTAGCCTCAAAAGCAGGGTACTCTTTACCGTCAGGATCTTCAAAAGAGATGTGAATAACGTCTGTTTTATGCGGAAACATCGGACAGGTCTCTTTGGCATTATCACAAACGGTTACCACAAGATCAAATTTGGTATGGATCACTTCATCTAAGGTCTTGGAGTGATAGCTATCATCCCACTCTCCAAAATCTTCTAAGACCTTTTTAGCGTTGGGATTAACCCGCCCTGATGCTTTAACGCCTGAACTTTGGGCAGAGATCCCTTCTAAATGTTTATTAATCAGTGCCTCTGCAATGATCGAACGACACGAATTACCGGTACAAAGTATCAATACATTTTTATCCATTTTACATCCTAAATCCAGTGGAGGTGTTGCTAACTCAAGGGCAGCAATCTCTTCCATAAGAGATTGTTGCAACTTTGAAAGATCTTGTTTTAAACTATAATAGGCCCATTTTCCCCGTCTGTCAACAGCTAAAAATCCGGCATCTTTTAAGATCTTAAGGTGTCTTGAAATACGGGATTGAATCATATCAAAGGCGGTTTCGATATCACAAACACATACTTCTGTATGGGTTGCAATAAAATCAAGGATTTTGACACGGGTCTCATCATTTGTCGCACCAACGGTTTGTAAAAAGTTTTCCATAATGTTCCATACATAAAGATATCTTGATATGTTAGCACAACTAACTTACAAGAAAATTACCAAAAATTGATCTGCATCTGGGTTAGAGTGTGATAAAATACACTAAAATAAATGTAAAAAGTTTTTTTTAATGTCATATGAGCATATTGTCATCATTTTCCTTCTGACTTTTATCATCACCACGCTCTACAGGTTTAATCAACTCAAAAACAGAACACAAAGTCTTCAAAAAGAGCTTGAGGATATCTTTAACCGTGTTATTATTATCCATTTTGACCTCAACGGCACCATCTTAAAGGTCTCCAATGCCTATGAAAATATCTTTGGATATGACAAAAAGGAGCTTATCGGTGTCAGCATAGATAAGGGTTATGTCTCTCCAAGCAAACCAAGTCAACCGATCTGGAAATTTTTGGAAGAGGAGGGCTTTTTTAGCGGGGAGATGCAGCTGTTTGATAAAGAGGGACAACCCTATTGGATGCATAAACAGATCATTAAAAAATATAACAACAGTGGTCAGCACGTTGGATTTATATCGATCTCACATGATATCACTGCGATTAAACTCTACCAGGAGCAGCAAAGACGCATCGTGGATCAATCCCGTCATGCACTCATGGGAGAGATGATATCCATGATAGCCCATCAGTGGCGGCAACCACTCTCTACTTTGACCTCTATTACCTCTCAATTACGTATAGAAAGTGAACTGGGTCATCTAGATAAACAAAGCTTAGCAGACAAGGTCAAAGAGACGGACAGAATCATAGCCCACCTCTCAGCTACACTCAATGACTTTAGAAACTTTTTTAAACATGACAAGAGTACAAAACGTACCCATATCCATGACTTGGTCAATGAGGCTATCAAACTGATCAGCTTTAAACTGCGTGAGATAGAAGTGATCAATCATATTGACCCTGAATTTACTACCCAAACACTCAAAGGTGAATATATACAGATCATCTTAAACCTTATATCCAATGCTGCTGATGCTCTCAAAGATATCAAAAATCCTAGAATCGATATTAAACTCGAAATATTAGAGAAAACGATCATCCTGTATGTCTGTGATAATGGCAAAGGTATTGAACCGGAGATTGTTGATCGTATCTTTGACCCCTATTTTTCAACCAAATCCAAAAATGGTACCGGTTTGGGACTTTATATCTGTAAAACGATACTGCAAGAGCACCTTGATGGTGACATCACTGTAGAACCCTTGGAAGTCGGATGCTGCTTTAAAGTCACGACAGCGAGGTCCATATGAAAGATGCTCAATCCATTGATGAGGTGATTGAAAAACTTCAAAAACTTATTGATACAGCGATTAAGGAGGAGTCTCGTACCGGTTACTTTATCTCTTTATACTGTATGGTTACCATGGCTGTCAGGGATGCTATTTATGCCAAACGTTTTCATGACAATGAAAGAATGCACAAACTTGATGTCATCTTTGCCAACTACTTTTTTAAAAACAGTACCTATCACAACACCGTATGGTTTAGTTTCTTTTCAGCCAGAAATATCAGCAGCTATGTCATCTCTCAGCACCTGCTACTGGGGATGAATGCCCATATCAATTATGATCTGGCTCAAGCAGTTGTTGATACGAAAGAGCCTTTAACAAAAGAGTATTTAGAGGATTATCTTCTTATCAATGAGATACTTTATCAACAGGTTGATAAGATCCAAGACAAATTGGCCAAAAGCTCTTTTTTTATTCGTCTTTTTGATCTTTTAGGTCTTGGTTTTGATGAAAGCTATGTCGATTTTTCTATGATCAAAGCAAGAAACGAAGCGTGGGCAAATGCTGTGAAACTCTCCCAAATGAATCAAAAGGAAAAAGAGATCTATCTCCATAAAATGCGATTAAGGACACTAAAGTTTGCCAGAAACATCAAAAAACCTACTTTCTTATATAAACTCTTTTACATCATCAACAAACTGTGTGAAAAAAATTCTATAAAAAATAACCTACGTGCCTTAAAACCCTAAAGTGCACCCCACGCCATAAGGCTTTTTAGAGTAAAACTGCTTGCCATGATGCACTATCAAGGCATGAAACTCCTGATAGGCTTTCAAAAGCTCATTGTTATCATCTACATACTCTTGTAAAGCACCCTCCATCATCTGTTTGATCTTGGCATATTTTGCTTTTTCATCAACCATGCCCAGATGAACCAATAATCGCTTGGTATAAGCATCGACCTTGATGTGAAACTGATTGTAAGCATATAAAAGTATCGAATCCGCTGTTTCCTCTCCGATCCCTTTTAAAGCCAAAAGAGCCTCTCTGGTAGGCACAGAGCCTTGCAAGGATTCAAAAAAAGCAATAAATGTAAAAATATACTCACTCTTTTGATTAAAATATCCCGAAGGACGTATGGCCTTTTTAAAACGCTCTAGATCTATACTTTTCATACCATCGATAGATAAAGCATCTAAAGTTTGCAGATTTTTAAGAGATGCGACCACCGAGGTAAAAGTCGTATTTTGTGTCAGAATTGAACCCAAACAGATCTCAAAACGTTCAGCCTCATTTCTGGGAAAAGTGTAATCTGACGGATGATAAAGAACTTCACCATCTTTATTGAGTATGGGCCACCACCCTTGAGGACCGTAAAGATGAAACAGTTTCTGATACAATTCATAGATTTTACTATTTTTGCTATTTAGCTGCTCATATGATAAGAGCAAGCGTTTGATCTCTACACCCCAGCGATAACCACCCATACCTCCATCTTTGGCAATCACACGATGACAAGGAATGAGATAAGCGATATCATTGGCCCCAATGGCAGAAGCCACAGCTCGTATCGCTTTAGAATTTTTTACTATTTTTGCTATTTGTGAATAGTTCATGGTGCTTCCATATGGAATATCTAAAAGAGCCTTCCACACAGAAATCTGTAACAAAGTACCTTTAAGACAAAGATCTAAAGCCTCTTTGGCAACAAAAACCCTATCTAAATAGCTTTGTGCCCTGCTTGCGTCTTGGGTCATAAAAGCCAGACCCCATTTTCTATCCAGTTCTTTATATAAAAGCTCTTCATCCGTTCCAAAAGCCAGAAAACAGATCCCTTTATCAGACCAAGCGATCAAAGCTTTTCCAAAAGGGGTCATTGCTTGGCCATAAAAGAGTTTAAACGCTTTACCTAGGGTTTGATACTCTTTAGGCGTTAAAACGTTTATATTCGCTTTGTATTTACTCATAATGCACCATCACCCATAAAGTTTAGAAAAGTATATCAAGAAGAGAAAAAAGAATAAAAGTTTTGCTAAGAAAAATAGGAAAAGTCAAGAAGTGAGACAATTATTGAAATAACGTGATGTAAAATCGTCTAAGTGCGGTTTACTGCACGTGAGCCTGCTGCTGAAGCAAACTCAGCGTTAGTGTAGTCACAGGGGCTTTGCTCCTGTGGCGTATTATTTACGACTCGCTCGTTTTCTTTCATTCTCCGTAAGAAGACGTTTACGAATACGAATCGTTTGAGGTGTCACTTCTAGAAGCTCATCATCTTCGATCCACTCTAGAGCCTTTTCAAGGTTCATATCACGTGGTGGTACCAGTTTAATCGCATCATCTGCACCTGAAGAACGAACGTTTGACTGCTGCTTACCTTTGATCGGGTTGATTGAAAGATCATTAGAACGTGAATGCTCACCCAAGATCATACCCTCATATACTTTTGTCTGAGGCCCGATAAACATCGCTCCACGATCTTGTAAGTTAAAGAGTGAATAGGCCATCGCCTCACCATTTTCTGTAGAGATCAGTGCTCCATACTGGCGACTTTCAACTTCACCAGAGTATGGTCTAAACTCGATAAAGGAGTGGTTCATAACACCCTCACCCTTAGTATCGGTTAGGAATTGTCCACGGAATCCGATAAGACCACGAGCCGGAATCTCAAATTCGATACGCTGGAAGCCTTCACCCATTGGAAGCATTGATTTCATCTCTGCTTTACGTTTACCCAAACGCTCGATAACTGATCCACCAAACTCTTCGGGTACATCAATAACAAGGTGCTCAAATGGTTCACACTTAACACCTTCGATCTCTTTAACGATAACTTCTGGACGGCTAATACCAAATTCAAACTGCTCACGTCTCATATTCTCAGCTAAAACAGTGATTTGAAGCTCACCACGTCCTGAAACTTTAAATTTACCTTCACCGATCGTCTCAAAACGCATAGCCACATTGGTTTTCATCTCTGCTTCTAAACGCTCACGGATCTTATTGGAGGTTACGTGTTTACCTTCCTGACCTGCTAATGGAGAATCATTAACCGAGAAGACAACGGTTAGTGTCGGCTCTTCGATGTGCATTGGGTCAAGTGGTACCGGATTTTGAGGGTCACAGATCGTATCTCCTACATCTACGGTTTCCATACCCGCAATCGCTACGATATCACCTGCTTCTGCCGTATCGATCTCCATACGGTTCAGACCATGGAATCCAATCAGTTTAGAAACTTTACCCTTAACCATCTCACCATCAGCTTTCGCTAAAAGGACATTGTCACCTTTAGAGATTGTTCCGTTAAAGATACGGCTGATACCGATCTTACCGACGTAGTTGTCATAATCAAGTGTGAATACTTGAGCTTGAGCCGGATTATCTTTGCTTCCTTCTGGCTCTGGAATCTCACTAAGGATCGTCTCAAAGATACACTCAAAGTTACCATCTTCTTCATTGATATCCAGTTTAGCGATACCATCTCTTGCTGCAGCATAAATAACCGGGAAGTCAAGCTGATCTTCTGTAGCATCCATAGCAGCGAAAAGGTCAAACATCTCATCTACGACACGATCTGGTTCAGCTGAAGGCTTATCGATCTTGTTAATAACTACGATAGGCTTTTTACCCATACCCAGCATCTTTTTAACAACGAATTTGGTTTGAGGCATAACACCTTCATAGGCATCAACAAGGACTAAAACCCCGTCAACCATCTTAAGTACACGCTCTACCTCACCACCAAAGTCGGCGTGGCCCGGAGTATCGATAATGTTAATCTTGTGATCTTTGTAGTTGATCGCTGTATTTTTAGAAAGAATCGTAATACCACGCTCTTTTTCTAACGCATTGCTGTCCATCGCTCTTTCATCATGTTGTTCATGAGAACCAAACGTACCTGATTGCTCTAAAAGGCCATCAACGAGGGTAGTTTTACCATGGTCAACGTGAGCGATTACGGCGATATTACGAATCTTTTGCATTGTAAGTCCTGTCTTTAGTTTGTCAAATCTCTCTAAATATACAGAGATTATAAAATATTTTCGCGATTGTACTCAAAACTAGCTTGTAAATCTATTTATTTGAAGGATTAATTTACAATATACCCGATTTTGGGGTATATGGTAAGCAGATGGGTGCTTTCAATGGGCTTTGATATCGATGACCAGCACTGGGGGTTTGCTCTCTTGCATAGGTGAAGAACCCAGAACAAAAGGGCCGTCAAAAAGATCATAGACCAAGGGAAGTGTGGAAAGTACACCATTTTGGTAAATTTGACTTCTGACACCCTCCATAATGTTTCTCACGATAACCGTCGCTCCTGCCGCACTGTTGCTGTGCAGATAAAAACCCTCTTTTGCACTGTTAAGTTCTAAAATATCGACAGCCACCTGATCCAACACTTCACCACTGATAATTATCTCATTATCAAAAGCAGATAACTCCGTACACAAGGCAATAAAAAATGATATAAACAGTTTTGATATCTTCTTCATTGTTACCCCTCCTTGCTCTATTTTAGCGTATTCGTGAATAAAAATCCATTATACTCAGTAGCTTATATGACGTGTTTGATCTTCACTGCTTATCAAACCTTGATTGAGTGTTTCTAAACCATCCAATAGACCCTTTTCATCTACTTTGACGCGGGTCACAGCCTGCTTTTTGCTACACGCTTTTTGATTCGTGTCAAAAGAGACGGTGCAGTGCAGATAAGCATCTCCCGCTGTTTCTGTGTCATCAACGATTTTAGAAGCATTTAAATACCCCTCTAAAGAGTTTTTTTCTTTTACCTCAGCTTGGATCTGCTGTGGTCCTTTTTGGGTCTTTTCATGCTTTAAAAGCTTAATAACACCAAGATCGATAATACCCTCTTTCATAGGGTGATCTTTGGTTGAGAATCTGAAACTTCTTGGTGAAGCTACATTAATCTCTTGGATCATATAACTTCCCTCACGCATGTTGCTGATAATAAACTTACCATCATGATTCGTAAAGAAGATCGCATTTTCTGGCAATGGCTGCATCGTACCGTTACGGTCTTGTTTATAGATCTTAAATACTTTAAGACCAACAGGCTTACCGCTGCCATCTTCAATAGCACCTTTAGCAGACAAAATAAACTCCGGAGCAATCTGTACAAGGGAACCGCTTTTATATTTTGAAGGAATTTTAAAGTGGGTCTCTTTAAGATCCACACCAAAGATCAGATCACTATCCTCAACTTTAAGCTCTCTGATAGAGTAATCAGAGGCCGGTATAACGAAGCTGTGCTGTGGATCATCACTGTTAAACGATTTGATACCCAATGGTTTTTGTTTAAAATAGTCATCATTTTGAACCAAGATAAAACTACCGCCTACAGGTTGTGTCATAGCGACATTATCATTGACAAAAGCTAGGGCCGTAGATAATCCGATCGATCCGCTTGTCGTCGTACTGCCTGTAACAGGGTCTGTCTGGCTTACATCAAAGTTCGCCAAGTACTTCTGATCAGAGTATCGGGCTCTAAGACTCTCTTTAATATTGCTGTTTTCAATCTCTTCATAACCAACCGTTCCGTCAAGTCCAAACCTGCCGCCTTTAACCAAGGAGAGTTCCGTTCTATAATTATCCTCTTTAAGACCATTGCTATCTTTTTGTTTCTCGATGACCTGCTGCATACTCACCCGTGATCTTTGCGGTGAATATCTTAAAGTAAATCTCACGGACTTATCTTCTAAACCATTGCTGTGTGTTGATTCCAAATCGATCTTGGCATTCCATGAGCGGCCAAAAAATTGATTATAAGAGAGTGCATAACGTTGGGATGCTGTACCTAGGGCCTCCCTTTCGGTATAACTTAACGAAAGCAGCGACTCTTTAATAGGGGAGGTACCAATTTGAGCAAATAAACTTTTAAACTCCTGGTTTTGGACCAGATCGGTACCGATACTCTTATAGTTTGCATCAGCTTGCTCCTTTTTAAGCGTGAAATTGTGCCTGCCAATGATATTGCGATATAAAAAACCATATTTATAGCCTGTGCCATAATCTTTGGCATGACTTACGACCCCATAAGCTGAAAAAAGCCCCACAGTGCTTCCCCAAAAAATTTCACTCTCATAAGCAGAGAGATCTGTATGAATCTGTAGAGCATTATTAAGCGTTATGTCATGGTTGTATCCATAGTTATAGTTGGCTGAAAAAACCTGTTTATCTCCATCATAAACAATGTTATTGTGGATATCTTTACTCGCTACTATACCCATTGAGATTCCATAAGTCTCTACACCCTCTTTAAGCAGTTCTTGATAGTGGAAATCATCAAAATCTATAACCTTTTCATTACCGAATATATCATGAAACTTCAGCTTCACATGATTTAAACCGGTGATCAGCGGAAAATCAGACAGGAGATGTTTCCCGGGCTGAAGGGTTAAGGTGCGGATAATACGATCATTCACATAGACCTCCAGCTGACTTTCATTCTCTAAAAAGACCTCTTTATCCGTTACCCTGATGCTTTGCTGGGTTCGTCTGGTAATATCATGATGCTTGACAAAAGATGCACCCAAGATATTTTGCTGACCCAATTTTGATAAAGATGTGAGTGAAATATCACCTACTTTCAGACGCTGATTGGTATGAGGATAATCCTTGCTCATATAGGTGTAATCTCGAGTTAAAAGATCAACATTGTTGGTTGAAGAACCCACATTTTGTTCGGTTAAGACAAACCCCGAGTTAAAAATATAATCTTTAACATTGACAAAGGTGCTGTTTCGAAGTACTGCAGCTTCACGCTCTAGCTCCGTACTGTTTGTCTTATTTCTAAAACTATCTTTTAAATAGAAATTACTCGCTCCTGAAACTAAAGCCGCAGGCGTCGCCAAGATCTTTTCAAACTTCTCATCCACATGCAGATCTGCTTTGGAAAATACCAATCGTGTCGGAATACGGATATGCGGCGGGATACTGATATAAACGGCCAGATCATTCTCATCAAAGTAGCTATCGATACTGAACTGATGCAAAATTGTCAGATCAATCGCCCCATCGATAATATTTTGGGCATCAAAAATCTTATCTAAAACTCTTTGTGACAAAAATCGCATCAAAACGACTTTCAGATCACGACCCTGAATATAGTGTTTGCCGTTGATGATATTTAAACGGGTATTACGTCCAAACTTCTTATTGACAATAAGCGGTACAATAAGGTTCTTGACCTCTTTTTTATGTTTCTTTTTACCAAAGAGCTTGGCGAAAAGCTCCTCTTTGGTCATTTTTTTGGCAACTTTAGGTGTGACCGTACTCTCTTTTTTGACAAGGTGAGGCGTTTTATTAACACTTTTTTGCCCCGTAGAAGAGGCCTTCTTCGGTGTTTTTGTAACAACTTTAGGAAGAAGTTTTGTTGTTACTTTTTTATGAATCTTTTTCTCTTTTTTTGCTGTTTTTTTGACACTACTATAGGGTATACCATCCGGCTTAAAGTGCACAACCTGGCACATATTGACATAAACGATGATAAAGAGTAATAGTAGATACTTTCTCATATAACGCTAATTAAACAGATCCTTTATAATAATTTACATAGCTGACACCACCACATTGACCGTTGCCGCATAAGATCCGGCAACATGTGATGTATCGGGTGTATCGGGTGCAAAAGTGATGGTTCCCACGCTTGTTGTTCCATCATTAGCTCCGCTAAACGCAACAAAAGGAACACCTGGTGTCACCGTATCACTGACAGCATTGAGGCTGTAGGTATAGGTAACCGGCAGTGTTGTCACACCGTCTACTGTCGATAAAAGAGCGGGAGTATCAGCAAAAGTTATCTGGATATCACTGTTACGATTGGTATGCACATAAACATCTTGGGTTATTGGGGTTACAGCCACACCCGGTGTCAAGGTTCCAAAATCAATATCCGCTCCAACGAATTTAATTCCCGATGTATCCGCACTGGTATCTGCAAAACCGATAACAATAAATTCAACGACCGTGGCATTCAGTGTTAAAAAGCCTGCCACGGTAGGACCGGTATTGTTAAAACGAACATCTACAGGTATGGCTCCTGTGGTATAAGAACCCTCTGCCTGATCTCC
>JBFHUP010000019.1:0-12156 GCA_041589975.1 Sulfurimonadaceae bacterium
GCACGAAGCGTAATTCCTGAACATCCCCATGATTTTGCCATCTCAGTTGAGATTGTTCCAACTTTTTCAAGACGCATCTTCCAGATTCTATTTTCATCAAGTAACGCTTCATAATCTTTGATGTCATCAGGCATCTTTCTCATGAGTTCTGAAACACGCTCTAACCAGCCTGCTGGAAGATCGAGTGGTACACCACCGATACGAATCGCAGAGTGTGTTAAACGTGCTCCACAATAATCTTCCATAAGGTCCATGATATATTCACGTTCTCTAAATGCATATAGGAAAACGGTCATCGCACCAACGTCAAGTGCATGCGTTGCTAACCAGAACAGGTGAGACATCAGACGGTTCAGCTCTAGAAGTAACATACGAATCACTTTAGCACGACGTGGAACATCTAACTCTAGTAATGTTTCAACGGCTAAAGCAAACGCGTAGTTGTTTGACGAAGAAGCGATATAGTCCATACGGTCTGTTGTAGGCATGAACTCATTGTAGATCATGTTTTCACCCATCTTCTCCATACCACGGTGAAGGTAACCTATATCTGGAACTGCACGTGTAACTTGCTCACCATCTAACTCTAAAATAAGGCGTAACTGTCCGTGAGCCGAAGGGTGCTGCGGACCAAAGTTGATAACCATATTGTTATCATCACGCTCGAAGTTGATGTTTTCAAAAAAAGGTTTTAGTCTATTAGTATGTTGCATTGCTTACCTTTTTCGCTCTTGCTCATTGAGCGTTTTAGTTTTTTCAGGGTCAAATCGCTTAATAGCAAAGACACCGCCATCCTCTTGGAAACGAATACCTTCTGCTTTTTCATTTTCAGCATTGACTTCAACACCGTAACTTACCTCATGACCTAAACGGGCAAAACGCTCTGTGTCATAACGATCAATCTGTGCCGAATCACGAAGCTCAGGTCCGACGATCTCACGGGCCTCTTTACCGAAAATCTTATCCACTTCATACCATGAAGCGAACTCATCACCTTGAAGCGGATACGTTTTCATCAGTGGGTGACCTTCCCAATCATCTGGCATAAGTAGACGTTTCATGTATGGGTGATTATTCACTTTGACACCTAACATATCATACATCTCACGCTCTGACCAATCTGCTGATCTAAAAATATCTGACACTGATTCGATGGCATGATCTTTGTTAAGGAACATTTTAAGACGTAAACGCTTACGAGTATTGAAATTTAACATCTCATAAAAGATCTCATAACCGCCGCGATCAGCCAACCAATCAATCGCTGACATCTCAATAAGCACCTCATAGCCAAGTTCATCTTTTAAAAATGCCAAAACATCTTTGTTATCTTTTGAGTCAATATAAACAACTAAATGACCCAACTGAATATAACTTTCAGAGATAGCAAACTTTTGGTTTAAAAGTTCCATATCATTAGCAAAAACTTCATCGGTTGATGGTTCACTTTTTGGAGATTGCGGTGTGATATAAAAACGGTCATTGTAATAGGACTTTGCCTGTACATTTTTCTTATCTACATATCTACGCATACTATACTAACCTTTTTGGTTTTTGTGCACGAGATGCTGGTTCTTTACGAATTTTACGCTGTAACATCATAACTGCATATTGCAGTGTTTCCGGACGCGGTGCACATCCTGGAAGATAGATATCAACCGGAACGATACGATCCACGCCTTGAACCGTAGCGTATGTATTAAACATACCACCTGTATTCGCACAAGAACCCATTGAGATAACCCATTTTGGATCAGGCATCTGGTCATACAGACGTCGTGTGAATTCTGCGTGCTTTTTAGTCAATGTTCCTGAAAGAATCATAACCTCTGATTGACGCGGTGTCGCTCTAAAGATCGTACCAAAACGGTCGAAGTCGTAACGTGATGCACCTGAAGCCATCATCTCAATCGCACAACAAGCCAGACCATAAGTCATCGCCCACAGTGAGTTTGATCGTCCCCAGTTAACAAGTTTATCGATACTTGTAAGAGCAACTGGTAAGCCCCCGCTCTTTGTATAATCTACTTGATGCTGTGCCATTCTAGTGCTCCTTTTTTCCATGCATAAATAAAACCGATTGCTAACAGTAAGATAAACAGTAGCATCTCAGCAAAACCAAACCATCCAAGCAATTTGAAATCAATTGCCCATGGAAACATAAAGATAATCTCTACGTCAAACAAAATAAACAGTAGACCCATGAGGTAAAACTGTGCTGAGATTTTATTTGGTTGTTTTGTAACCTCTGGACCACACTCGTAGATGGAGAGTTTAAGTTTCTCTGTATCCTTTCCTGAAAGCTTGTGACTCACCCAACGAGATGCTGCCATCGTCGCAGAAAATGCAACCAACGTGAACAACAACATCGTAAAAGCCCCAAAATATGGGTGTGCTGTTTGAATATGTTCCATATATAACCCTTCTAAATTAGTCGTTAGGGATTTCCTTAACGTTAATGAATGGCTTATATTATCAAAAATAAAGTTAAGATTTCTTTTATAGATAGATTATTTAAGTATAAGAGGTAACGAAAGGTTACACTCTACTAACTATTAATGAAGCCTAGGGTCTTTTCGCGATCAAAATTTGCAGACTTCTCTTTTTCAATTTCTGCAACAAAATCACTCACTTTAAAAAGCGGTTTTTCCTGAGTTGCAACTGTGTATGCTGTGTTTTTAATAATAAGATTTATTTGTCCACCAGATAGTGCATAATGGCTTAGTTCTTCAATATCAAAACCTTTTTCAAAAGGTGCCTCTTTAGGCAAAAGAAGCTTCCACAATGCCTTACGTTGTACTTTTGTCGGTTTAGCAAATTCCAGTTTATAATTAAATCTACGTGAAAAAGCGGGATCGATATTTTCAAGTAAATTGGTCGTAGCAATAAGTACACCCTCAAATTTTTCGATCTGTTCCAAAAAGATGTTTTGCATCTGATTATGCATCTGATCCGCAGAACTTCCACTACCTGATGTTCGTGAACTTAAAAATTGATCTGCCTCATTTAGTAACAGTACCGGTTCACTTTTTGTCTTGGTCGCCAACTCTTTGTAGGTATCAAAAATCTTACGCACGTTTTTTTCACTTTCACCGACATACATCGAAAGAATTTTAGAACAATCAAAACTGAGTACCTGTTTTTTGAGTGATTTAGCCAAAGAGTATGCCGTCAACGTTTTACCCGTTCCCGGAGGGCCATAAAAGATGATACGGGCATCCATACCCCGTTTTTTCTCTTTGATGCCCCACTCGATCAAATGAGCATTCACTGATTTGTCAAGTTGCTTGAGGATATTTTCCAAAGTATCCAAGGTCTTAGGATTTAAAACCACATCATTGAGTGTTGTTTTGGGGTCAACCAATTCAAATATATCCTGCTCTTTAATAACCATATCGAGCTTCAAACGCTGCACACGCTTTTTCTTTTGCGGATGAATGATGCTTTGCAGCACCTCTTCGGAGATAAAAAAGGCTCGTGAAATCCCGCCAAAAGGATTTAGGATCTCATCATAATCCATGATCCCTTCACTAATCAAACGTGACCCATCTTCTAACAATGCTCTGTTTTTAATACGATCATACTCATCATGTGAGACCAAATCGATCAAAGTATTCATTTCTCTAAGATTGCTCTCACCTGCTGAATACTCCTCTTTTAAAAGGGCTAAAAAAATTACCTCTTCTTTATGATCGAGTTTATTATCTTTGAGGAAGTTTTCGACCACCACTGGCTCTTTAGTCTCTTTGATCCGCTCTTGGATACGTTTTTCCAAAAGTTCCAGCTTATTGGTCAAACGGTTGATATTAAGTGAATTCTCATGAAAATTGTAACGGGCTTCGGCCATCTTTTGATACAGCTCTATACGAAAAAATTGATCTTGAAGATACTCTAGATGATCTTCATAGGCCTTGATATCAGGCAAATGCATATCCAGGTTTCCATTTTCAAGCAGCTGCAAAAAAGCTGGTGTAACAGCCAATAAAGCATTTAAAAGTCCCATAAGCGACTGATCCCCTACTTTGATCGGCTGAAAAGCCTGCTGGGCCAGCCACCCCATCTCTAAAAGGTTTTTGACGATTTGAAGCTTTAACAGATAGTGATAACCTTCAGATCCATACAGCTCTAAAAGCAAATCTGCTACGATCACCTCTTCGCGGCCTGCAATATAGTGTTTGGTTACCGCTTTGAGAAATTCTGCTTCCTCTTTACTACATTTTAGCTGTGTGAAGATCTTACTTTTACTCAGATCTTCTGTCTCTAAAAAGTCAATCAAATATTTCATTACGCTTCCACAAATGAATAAAGCATCTTGATCTCTTGATCCCAGATCGATTCATCAATCGTCTCTAAGACCAACGGAATATCATCCATTCTAGGATCATTCATCAAGAACTTAAAACTGTCAAGCCCAATCTTCCCCAGACCCAAACTGTGATGACGATCGACATGCGAACCCAGATCAGGTTTTGAGTCATTGATATGCATTCCCATCAGATACTTAAAACCGACCACCTCATCAAACTCTTTCCATGTAGCTTCATAAGTCTCTTTGGTGCGAATATCATAACCGGCTGTAAACATATGACAGGTATCGATACAAACCCCTACCCTGCTTTTATCTTCGATTTTGTCAATTATATGAGCCAGATGTTCAAATCTCCATCCCAGATTGCTCCCCTGACCTGCAGTGTTTTCTAATACCAAACTCACACCTGATGTCTGATCCAAAGTTTTATTCATACTTTCGGCAATAGCATCCAGACATGCGTCTTCGTCCATCTTTTTCAGATGCGATCCCGGATGAAAGTTAAGTCGATCGAGCCCTAGCTGTTCACAACGCTGTACCTCATCTACAAATGCGTCAAAAGATTTTTGACGTTTCTCCATCTCCGGATGACCTAAATTAATCAAATAGCTGTCATGCGGCAATATATGCTTAGCTTGAATACCGCTATCCTCTAAAGCTGTCTTAAATTTATCAATCGTTTTGGTATCAAGATCTTTAGCTTTCCATTGACGTTGGTTCTTTGTAAAAAGGGCAAATGCTTTGGCTCCAATATCTACAGCGTTTTGAACGGCATTATAAACACCTCCCGATGCTGAAACGTGTGCTCCGACAAACTTACTCATATCTCTTTCCTACTCCGAAATTTTTTCTTTTTTAATTAAAATCTTCGCTATTTTATCTTTAAAACGCATTTTATTCCCTATGACTTTATAACTAATGTCATAGGCACCCTCTTTAAAAAGTTTTTGTTCAAATCCACCTACGATACGTTGAAACTTTTCACCTTTAAAGATGGGTTTACCCAAAAAAATATTTTGTAAAATATCTGCCGGATAAAAAGGACTAAGATGCTCTTTTACCCACTTGGACTTTTTCAGGCACAATCCATCCAAGCAGATCTTCCGACCCAGCTCCAACGTAAAAACAGGCTGTCCTACAACAAGAATAACGACCTTTAACGCTTCACCGTTATGATGAACAAATCCTGCATCAGCATAAGCAGTTTTGGGTGTTTTAAAAACAATCAAATGAGCTTCATGCTTGGTATAATTTGGTGTACATGCCGTAAAAAACAGCAGTGGTAGCATCATCAGTAATTTCTTCATACGAAAGAATACAAAAAGATAACTAAAAAGAAGCTAGCATCATACTATGGGTTGGTTTATTGTTTGGATATAATGCCACCATATTTTTACACAACACATTGAGGAATAGTATAGATGATCGATTTAAAACTTTTAGCCAAGGACTTTGAGAGCGTCAGCGAAAAACTTATGAAAAAAAAAGTTGACACCCAGACTCTTGAAAAGCTCAAAGAACTCAATGAAGCTTTAAAAGCTGCTAAAGCCAATTTTGAAACAGCACAAGCAGAACAAAACAGCATGAGCAAGCTCTTTGGTGTTTACAAAAAAGAGGGCAAAGATATTGCAGAACTTAAAGCCAAAGTTGATGCCAACAAAGTAAAAATCTCAGAATTGACAGAAATTCAAAGAGAAGCTGAGGAAGCTTTAGAGTCTTTGGCTCTTGCCATCCCTAACATCCCTGACGAGAACACCCCTGAAGGTGATGATGAAGCTAATAATGTCGAGCTCTCTACAGCTTTAGACAAACCCAACTTCTCGTTTACCCCTAAAGAGCATTGGGAACTGGCTGAAACTACGGGCTGGATCGATTTTGAACGCGGTGTCAAACTGGCTAAAAGCCGCTTTTCTGTTCTCAAAAATGAAGGTGCCAAACTCGAAAGAGCTTTGATTAACTATATGCTTGATTTTAATCAAGAGCGTGGATTTGAAATGATGAGCCTTCCTTTTATTGTCAACAGTGAAGCACTGCAAGGAACAGGTCAGCTTCCAAAGTTTGAAGAGGATCTGTATAAAATGCGAGATGAAGATCTCTATCTCATCCCTACAGCTGAAGTACCTTTAACCAACCTCTTTGCTGATGAGATCTTAGCAGAAAACGACCTCCCTATTAAGATGACAGCCCATACCCCATGCTTCAGAAAAGAGGCCGGTTCAGCGGGACGTGATACCCGGGGTATCATCAGACAGCATCAGTTCCATAAAGTCGAACTGGTATCCATTAGCAAACCCGATGAGAGCGATAAACTCTTCCAAGAGATGATTGCCTGTGCATCCGATCTTTTAAGCTCTTTAGGATTACACCACCGACTCGTACAACTGTGCGGCGGAGACCTTGGTTTTTCTGCTGCAACCACGGTCGATATCGAAGTGTGGCTTCCGGGTCAAAATACCTACCGTGAGATCTCTTCTATTTCTAACACACGTGATTTCCAAGCTCGCCGAGCGAAGATTCGTTATAAAGAGGATAAAAAGAACCAGTTCGTGCACACCTTAAACGGCTCTTCCATGGCGGTAGGTCGAACCATTGTTGCTATTATGGAGAACTTTCAAAACGAAGATGGAACCGTTACTATCCCTCAAATACTACATAAATATATGTAGTATTTGAACTCTTTTGGGTGTGATCTTTGCCATCTGTCACCCTTAAGCATAATGATTTAGTTTATTATCTACTTTTTAAATAGACCAGTAATTTTGAAAGTTCTGTCGCCTCTTCTCCCAATTTTTTATTATCCAGATTTTTGAGATAATAGTCCAAATAGGTAGTTGTCGAGTAGGTTCCTTTAATGCCCGATTCCGTAAAATATTCCCGTATCAATTTTGACTTACTCGCATTTCTCCATATTATCTCATCCAATTCAAAGGCTTTATAATCCAAAATTTTTTTAATGATTTTTTTATAGACTTCGCCCGACTTACCCAACTCAGTGATAAAATCCTTAAAATATTTTTCCGTAAAAATAGCTTTGACATCTTGCATATCATTAAGCTCTTCTCTTAAGGTTGCTCTTTCATGGGCAGCATCAGAGGAGGCACCACGCAATACCTTTAATTCATGCTCAATCTGCTTTCGTTTCTCTTTTTCTGATTTATCCAGCTGCTGTAACTCAAACTCTCGACTCTCTATCTCGGGAAGCACCTCATTTAACTGCGTTGTTAAAATCGAAATACGAAAATTACATCTTCCTTTATCTTTAAGATACTGTTGATACTCAGGTTGTATTCGCAAAAAAATTGATTCAAAGGCAATCTGAGGAACATCAAGTTTGTCTATTGAAGTATGATAGGCTTTTTCAAGCTTCCTTATTTCCCCTATCTTAGATATGACCAAAGTATGGTCATGCAGTGATGAATCAAAACTTTTAAGATTGTTGTATGCCGTAAGCAAAAAACGTTTAGAGAGAAAATAATCTATTTGCTCTTTCGTTTTTACAATATCAGGCGGCTGACCTATTGCTGATTCCACAGGTTTATAATAGGCCTCTAAGGCATCAGCGATCCTGGTATCATTTTTATCGATAGGGGATTGATTTTGTGGAATTACAACGATACCCTGAATGACACCTTTTTTGATCTCACACTCAACAAGCTGACCGGCTTCAGGCAGTGTATTATAATCATCCCATACATCGATAGAAAAATCATACTTCTCTCTTGAGGCCAATATAATCTTTCCATTCCCCGCTTGAGCATTATAAAAAATGATGCGTCCCTCTTTCATAATCTGCCTTTGCTTTATCACCACCACTAAACTGAAACGGTTGCTATATCTTACCAAGATAGAAACTATCTTGTCAAAATGTCACTGCTACTGATATAAAATAGAATCCTACAATGAAAAAATGCTATGAAGTAATGGGCATTTAATGGTGCAGATACAATATTTCGGTCAACTTGGGTGAAGATAGGTGATGACAGTTCCGAGGCATACGCTCTATGCCTTAAAGAACTCTTTAGACTCTAATATTGAGCCAATTTATGGGCGATTTCATGAAGACTCTGCTCAAAAAGATCATACAAGAAAGGCTCTATCTCTTTAGAGCTTGAAAGAGAACCCTTCCATTTAGAAGCTTCTGGTTTAAATGTTAGATTGGTCACCTTATCCCCACGCTTCAACACCACACCAATCTCCATACGTCCGATGAGATTGGTCTGCATGCTTTTGTTGTTATACTCAAGCTCGAGATTTTTCAGCATCACATCAACAATCCAGCTCCCTTCTTGATTTTCTGAAACGACTTTGAAACCTGCCGCTTTCAACACTAACGATAAATCTTTAGCATATCGATTTTTAAAATCAATTTCTGACATAAAAGGATCAGCTTTGTTGCCATTTTTTATCTTATGACCTAAAAACTTAGGCTCAACCCGAAGATCTTTCACCGATTGTATATAGAGTTTCTGACCTGTGGTTAGAACATCACCTTTATACTTGCCTACATAGGCAGATAAGGCCACAGGTTCATTTTTATACGCACACCCCTGTAGTAACAACAGTGCTATAACTAACGAAAGAATAGTTTTCATACAACACATCCTCAATGATTTGTTATAACGATACTGCAAACTACCTTAAAAAAGATCTTAAGTCTTATAAACATTAAGATCAGTTTCAAGCTTGAACGCATTATCTACCAAACCTTGAATTTTTTGCACAATGTTTTCAACATTGTCATAACTGTGTACACTTTGCTGTTCAACACTCTCAATCATCCCGACCAGCTTATCCAAGGTTTGAATATTAGTCTCAAAATTGGTAGTTGACTGCTCAGAAAGTTCTGAAGTCTCCCGCATCAAAAGTACAACAGACTCTATCTGTTCCCGCATCGTTTGTGTCGCTTGACTCAGCTGTACAATATTGCCAGCATTTTGCTCCATATTTTCACTCGTTTCATTAATGGCCTGAACCACGACATTGACTGTACCGTGAATCTCGGTTAAAGACTTTTGTGTTCTTTCGGCAAGTTTTCTGACCTCGTCTGCAACAACCGCAAACCCTCTACCATGTTCACCCGCACGTGCCGCTTCAATAGCTGCATTTAAAGCAAGCAGATTGGTCTGGTCAGCAATATCAGAAATGACAGTTAAAATAGTTTTGATCTCTTCTGCGGACTGGGTGAGCTCATGAAGTCTGGCTGACATATTGTGCTCTGTCTCTGCTGTTCTTTCAACATCGCTGGAAAATTGTGAAATGTTTGAGCCAATCTCTTTTAAGGAGCTGTTGGCGTCATTGACCTTCTCTTTGGCTTGTGTTGTCATCTCAGCTGTCGTATGCAGTGCTGATTTCATTGTTACACTATCTTCTGTGATCGAAACCATGGAGTTTTTTTGCGAAACCGCACTCTGCTTCAGAGCTTCCGTCGTACCTGATATATCCCCGCTAATTCTTGCTGTCTGAATAGAGGTCTCTTTTGCTTTATCCAGTAGAACTCTTAACGCATTGACAAAGTCATAAAAAGCTTTCTCCTGAATGGAATTTTGCTTGATATCAATGGTAAAATCATGCTCTTTTGTTATAGTATCCACATCAACAACAATAGACATAGAATCAAGATATTGCGAAGTGATCATATGCACGATGTAAATAAGTACAGCCGCTTCAATTAAGACAAAAGCTGCATGCATAAAAGCGATATCCCATCCGCATCCATAATTAAAGACAATAATAGCCACATCACCGATTGAAGCCTCGCTTAACTGCAAATAGGTAAAAAGCAGATGATGGACAGCAATGGTTAAAGTAGCGGCAATGATCGGTAAAATATCTTTATACAGCGTCATAAATGCCAACAAAACAAAGATATGAAAATGCATCTCAATGCGTCCTAGATGCTGCTGGATCATAATGATCGGAAATCCCATGATTAAAATCCCAATGAGCACACGTGACGCTAAGGAACCCGCAAAAAACTTGTAACCGGCAAAAGCAATGGCCGTTAAAACAGCTCCGCCGATTATGCCCAGAAAATAGGTATCATAACTCAAAGAGGTTATAAACGAGACAACAATCCAATTGCCAATAAAGATAAACAAAAAAGCTCTATCAGACTTTTTAGATTCATTCGTCAAATTATTTTGTACAAGCGGGGATAAATTACTGTAATTACCCAACAAATTTTTTATGGTCACATCTCATCCTTTGTGAAATCTTCAATAATAGCTGCAGCGTTAAAAGGCTTGGTCACATATATAGAGCGTAACTTAAACCCATTTTTATATCGCTGTATCCGATATAAAAAACCGGTATGAGAGATCTTGCCATCCCCGCTTAATGAGGCACTGCTATAGACCCTGAGCTGATTTTGCAAAGGCCCTATATCACGCAGTTCTAAACCCAAAAAGTCTTTATGGAAATAGCGAGCAAAGAGCTCTGATCCCTCACCCTTTTTAGCGAGATTGATAAAATAAATTTGCACGCTTTTTTTATGAGACAGGGCATCATAAATTGAAGCGATCTCTTTTAGAGCGGGCAAACATATATCCTCGCATCCAACATAACCGAAATAGAGCAGCAGATCTTTGACATTATCTTTAACATCAAAGCTTATTGTCACCTCTTTATCGAGCTTGATCACTCCCCCCTTGTGGCCATCCAAAAAGAGCATCGGAAAACCCAATACCAAAACAGCAACAAGAGCCAAAAATGACAACAATATCTTCTGAAAATGAGCTCTCATGAGCGTATTATCCTCAATATAACTTATAAACATTTTATAAATTCAAATTATGAAAAAATCGGGGAATTATGCTAAAATATATCCCGAAAATGATTTAAGCTTTAGAATCGCATTGGAAGCGAAAAATGCCTAAAATGCTTCATTCACAAAAAAATTTCCCCTATAAACGTAGTAAAATGTACCACTTTGACATGAGATTTTATCTAAAGAGCATCTTTTAATGTATTTAAAGATTATATCTGATATTATGGTCCAAATTCATGTTTTTCACTTAAGCTGCACTCTACACCATTGTAGAATCAGCCTGGAAAAACTATATATCTAACTTTAAAAAAATCATTTAGGTATGGAATTTAAAAATGTTTTATGCACTTTTTGTGTATTTTTTCAAAACTTTTTCATAAAAATAAGGAGTTAACTATGTCAAAAAGAGTTACACAAGGTCCTGCTGGGTACATGCCAGCCTCAGCACCTGAAATGGGTGTACAGCTTGCACCAGAGGGTCAGGCTTTACTTTATGGTGATATCGTTTCACCTGAAGAGGCAATGAGAGACGCTGCTAAAGCAATGCTTACTATGGACAACCCAACTATCTTCCCTGGACCACAAGTACTTTGGGACTGGAAAGACGATGTTGCAGATAAAGCAGCAGCTATTTTAGAACTAGCATCTGAAATTCCAAACTGTAAAATTATTCCAATGCCAGATTACAGACCTAAATATCCAAAAATTGATGTTAAGGCAGAGATCAACCCTAACCACCCTAACCTTACAATTCTTGATAACAAAATCAAAGCATGTATCTTCGTAGGTGTACACTGTCACTATGCGAATCTTTCATTAAGAATGATCCGTGGTGGTACTGACTGTTACACAATCGCTCTTTGTGCTTATATGGGTCACGAAGAAGCAATGGCTTCTATCCGTGATACACACGCTTCTGATATCAGAAAATTCAAAGATATCTTAATCGAAGAGAGAAACAAGCTAGGTATCAAATGGGAAACACAACTTCCACCAGAAAATCCATCTTTACAAAAAGAGGATTTCACTTCATTGTCACCTGCTGACTATGGTGAGTACAGAAGTCTTATCATGTCACGTA
>JBFHUP010000020.1:0-12124 GCA_041589975.1 Sulfurimonadaceae bacterium
CTGGCAACATCTCCTCAAAAAGGTGAAATTGATATAACGGTTAGCAACGAGGGAGATATGGTCGTTGTTGTTGTCAAAGATAATGGCGGGGGTGTTCCTGGAAAAATTCTTAATCAGATATTTGAACCCTATTTTACAACCAAACATAAAACTCAGGGTACAGGCTTAGGATTATATATGTCTAAACAGATTATAGAGCAGCATATGGCGGGAAAACTTGAGGTGTCAAACGACGAGAAGGGGGCGGTGTTTAAGATATCACTGCCTCAGTGTAAAAGTACTGAAGCAGTAATTTAAAGATTAGTCAGTGTAAAAAGATCTCAATGCACGAATAATAACGGCATTTTTAGAGATGCTTTCTGCTTTGGCGTTGTCATCTACACTTTCGTAAAGGTCAAGCGGAAGTGAGATAGAGAATGTTTTGGTTTCGATCTTCTTCTTTTTCTTCACTAATGAAGTGATGTTTTTAAGAAGTTCGATAATCTTTTTAGTATCAATAGGTTTTTGGATAAAACTGTTAACACCCACTTCAATAGATTCTGAAATCTTTTGAATGTCATTACTTGCTGAAATTACAATAATGATTTGATTTGGGTTCATCTCACGCAGGCGACGTGATAATTCGATACCATCCATCTCAGGCATAACAATATCAACAAAAATGATATCGGTTTTGTTTTTCTTCGCCATCTCAAGAGCTTGTTTACCATCAAAGGCTGATGTAACATCTGCGAAGAAGCTTTTAAAAGTGGAGCTTAGCATTTCATTTGCAGAAACTTCATCCTCTACTACCATTGCGGTAAGCTTTTTTGTCTCATCTGTGAGCTGTACTAAATCGATACTTTCTGACATGAACAATCCTTGTTTTTTAGAGTTTACTTTTTATCTATATTACGGTTCTATACATGCAGCCAAAACTACAAACATACCCGTAAGTATAGTTATTTTTTATTTAAAGAAGTTTAAAATATTTTGGTTAAATAACTGTTTTTGTTGTTGTGTTAACTATTTTCACATTTTTTAATAACTTCTTAAGTCATATAAAAACTTATAACGCACCAAGATAGGCTCGCTGGGAAGGGGATAGTCTTTAAAAGCGGTTTCGATTGTTTCTTGTGTTATTTTATCCAAAAGTTGAAAGCCGGCATCTTTAAGTATTTTAATATTACTGATATGACCGTCAGGGTAGAGTGTAAACTCTACATAGTTGTAGGCATAGTAGTGAAACCTTGGATCAATATAGACACGGCCAATACGATTGAGAACGCGTTGTGTAATAATCTGCATCTTAAGGTGATTGTCCATAAGATATTTTTTGGCTGTAGTTGAGAGTCTGGTAATATCATCTCCATAAACTTCCTTCAGCATTGCCTCTTGAGTAGAGAGTTGGGGAGCGGCTTCAAGAGCTTCAGGTAGAGAGTCCAAAGCTTCCAAGAGTTCATCGTTGCTGGTTGGAAGATTGAGTTTTTTCTTTTTTTTCACCGTCGGAAGTTTTTTACTGCTTTGCTTTTTTTGCACCGGATCGCTTTGCGGGGCATCTTGTTGCTGTTTGGCTTGCTTTTGCGGAGGTTTTTTGTGCTTGACTGGATCTTTGTCTTCATTGACTTGACGTCTGGATCCTTCTTCCATGTGAATCTGCTCTTCAGTTTTGCTTAAAAATTTTGCGGGATTAATCTTGGTTTTTTTGAAGATTTTGTGTTCAACGGGAAAATAGACCACGAAAGAGACAATTATTGAAAGAAGCAAATATATGAGGAGTGCATAAAAAAATGAACGTTTCAAGCTTGTCATGGCGTAAGTATACAAAAGATATGGTTAATAATATGTTTGCCTCTTTAATTCGCTATACTTTCAGAAAAATATCAAGGATTTTCATGTCGACATCTCAAAGCTCACAATCATTTAAAGAAGCTTGCGAAGTTATACCTGGAGGGGTTAACTCTCCGGTCCGTGCTTTTAAAAGTGTAGGAACAACTCCCCTGTTTATTGACAAAGGTGAGGGTGCTTACCTGACAGATGTCGACGGAAACAGATATGTAGATTATGTACAAAGCTGGGGACCACTAATCTTTGGCCATGCCGATAAAACGATTGAAGATGCAGTTGTGGCTGCCGTAAAAGGGGGACTAAGTTTTGGTGCTCCGACCAATGTGGAAACAGAATTAGCAACTGAAATTGTTGACTTACTTGATGCGGTTGATAAAGTACGTTTTGTCAGCAGTGGAACAGAGGCTGTTATGTCTGCTATTCGTTTGGCCCGCGGTTATACTAACAGAGATGATATTATCAAGTTTGAAGGGTGCTATCATGGTCATAGCGACTCTTTGCTTGTTCAAGCAGGTAGTGGTGCTGCGACTTTTGGAAACCCAAGCTCTCCAGGGGTTCCGGCTGACTTGACCAAGCATACGCTTTTGGCAAAATATAATGATATTGAGAGTGTCAAAAAATGTTTTGAGCAAAGTGATGACATCGCTTGTATCATCATTGAACCTATTGCGGGGAATATGGGCTTAGTGCCTGCTACCAAAGAGTTTTTGGCCGAGTTAAGAGCCTTGTGTGACAAACATGGAAGTCTGTTGATCTTTGATGAAGTGATGAGTGGTTTTAGGGCGGATCTTCGTGGGGCTCAAGGTATCGTAGTGACAGTTCCGGATCTGGTGACTTTAGGTAAAGTTATCGGGGGTGGTATGCCTGTGGGTGCTTTTGGGGGCCGAGCTGATGTGATGAATCAACTCTCCCCGGATGGGCCTGTGTATCAAGCGGGAACACTCAGCGGAAACCCTATTGCTATGGCAGCAGGTCTGGCATCACTTCAAAAACTTAAAAAGCATGCCCCTGTATACACAACGTTAGCACAGCGTGCGACACGACTCATGGAAGGGTTTGCCCAAGCAGCTAAAGAGAACAATATCCCACTGCAAACTGATGTTCGCGGTTCTATGTTTGGGTTTTTCTTTAATGAAAACAGAGTATTGAATTTTGACGATGCACTTAAAAGTGACACACAACGTTTCGCTAAATTTCATCAGGGCATGATAGAAGAGGGGTTCTATTTTGCATGCAGCCAGTTTGAAACCGGTTTTATCTCTACGGCTATCACAGATGATATTATTGAAGCTACCATTGAAGCAGCAAACAGAGTTTTTAAAACACTTTAGGAGGAAACATGGCAAAAAAAATTAACAGCAAAGAAGTTATTAAGGCTGCAGATTCACTCTCTCTAGGAATCTCTATGGTTGTGGCACTGGTATTGGGTGCGGGTCTGGGTCTTGGACTTTCTCGTTTTTTTGAAATGCCAAGCCTTTTGTGGTATGGCGTTTTTATCGGGGTCTCAGCTGCCATCATGAATGTCTACAAAGCTTATAAAGAACAGGTTAAATGTTATGATGAGCTTAAAGATGATCCGAGATATCAAAACCATCATGCCGACAAGGATGATGATGAGAATTAAAGCTTTGGCTTTATTTATTGCTTTGCATGCAACCGTTGTTACAACGCTTCTTTACGCACAAAGGCCTGCGACAGCTTTAAACCTTGAGCTTGCCTATTTCAGTGCCTTGTTAATTATGTATGCAAGCTACCAAGGGTACAAGAAGATGGTCAGTCACTCTGTACAAAATGGTATAACGCTTGATCTTAAAGATCCCATTGAAAAAATAGATGACCCTTATGATCTTTATGACGAAGAAGCACCCAATGATGAAATCGTGGATATTAAGGAGCTGAAAAAAGAGATCAAAAAAGATGGTTTCAAAAAGATGATTAAAACAGCGGCCGGCCATACTTCATGGAAACGTTTGGCTTCATACTTTGTTTTGATTTTGGTTTTTATGGCTTTAAACAACAATCATATTTTAGAGATTGGAAGTTTTTTGACAGGATTAACATTAGGCATCATTACTGCTGCAGTCTGGGGCCCAAAAATTATCGGACACGCGACTAAGTAATAATTGCCAAATCTATATTGATGGCGTTGACAGCGAATTCAATCTGAGCACCAAATTGTGTAGCATACTCTTCGATTTTATGTTTTTGTTCTAAATTAAGTCCGTTTTTAGAGCTTACCTCTATGGCAAAGAGGGAGTATTTCTTTTCTTCAACCTTGAGGTACTCCCCAATTTTTAATGCCAATTTAATATCCACAGAAGCATCATCATAGCTTGCATTAAGTACCAATGAGAACATCTTGATGAACATGTCTGTATTGATGCGAATATCAGGAAGTGTCGGGTCAAAATTTCTTGTAAAGATTCGTTTACTTCCTATTGTAGTGGTGCTGACACAAAGATCAATAAGTGAATATATATTAACCGGTTTATGCTGGTTTTGCAGAGATGAGTTAATTTTGGGTTCACTGGTGGGCACACGATATAAAACAATGCCTATTTCATCTTCATTTTCATACCCCACATTGATGGCAAAAAAAGTAAATCGACCAAAGGTGATATCCAAATGGGTTGTTTTAAAACCAAAAGAGGTAGTGGCATGAGCAATTGCATATTCAAAGATTTCAGCCGCAGAAGTGCTTCCAAGTAAAAACTGGGCACTCTTATTAAGTGAAATGATTTTTCCGGACTGAGAAAAAAGAATAAATGGGTTGTAATCAGCCTCAATCATTCGTTCATAAAAGGACATTTTAATCCTCTATGTAGTTTTTAAGACGACGGCCCACTTTAGGGTGTTTAAGCTTTTTAATCGCTGATGATTCGATCTGTCTAACACGTTCACGTGTCACGCTTAACTCTTTACCGATCTCTTCAAGTGTTCTGTCGGATTGGTCATCCATGATACCAAATCGCATTTTAATTACAGCTTGTTCACGTTCACTTAATTGCTCTAAAACATTAGTGATTTGGCCTCTCAAGTCATCTCTAAGTACAGATTCTGCCGGACTGATAGAGTTTTTATCTTCGATAAAATCACCAAAGCGGCCATCCTCTTCGCTACCGATTGGTGCCTCAAGAGAGATTGGCTCTTTAGTGATCTTGATAACGTTTTTGACTTTTTCAACAGAAAGTCCTACCTCTTCTGCAATCTTATCAACATCCGGCTCTTTACCTTCCTCTTGAAGGTGTTTGCGGATAATTTTGTTGATACGGTTGATCGTCTCAATCATGTGAATCGGAATACGAATTGTACGTGCTTGATCCGCAATCGCACGAGAAATAGCTTGACGAATCCACCATGTCGCATAAGTAGAGAACTTATACCCCTTTTGGTATTCAAACTTGTCAACTGCTTTCATGAGACCGATATTTCCTTCTTGAATAAGGTCAAGAAACGGCAGACCGCGGTTTGTGTAACGCTTGGCAATCGAAACAACCAAACGCAAGTTGGATTTAGCCATGCGTGTTTTAGCTT
This sequence comes from Sulfurimonadaceae bacterium, assembly GCA_041589975.1. GTDB lineage: Bacteria > Campylobacterota > Campylobacteria > Campylobacterales > Sulfurimonadaceae > JBFEYF01. The sequence continues at coordinate 5,362 of JBFHUP010000020.1, forward strand.
TTTCAGAGATGCTTTTACCGCGTTTGATCTGAAAGAGGATGTTTTCTAAAGCTTCGGGCTCTAGATCAAATCCATCTTTACTCGCTTCAGCCGTTTGGAAAAGCTTTTTGATCTCCATGTAAGTAGAAACCATAGTTGCTTCAGGGACACGACTTGCGATAGTCTCTTTATCAAGCTCTGTGATCTCATCAAGGATCTTTTGGTGGTTTTCACGCAAGATGTCATTAAAAAGTGGAAGCTTGTACTCTAAACGCTTCAATTCTTTGTCAAAACCTTCATCACTTTTAAGAGCTGTTTCCATGGCTTTTACGAGTTCATTGATGAGTTTTGACGTTGGCTCCAAGAAGAGCAGGGCTTCTTTAAGCATGCGTTTTTTAAAGCTTACCGTTAAATAGTGTAAAACATAGTCAGCTGTAATCTCATCGGATGTAAAGTCACTATTGCCTTCAGTTGCTTTTAGCCACTCTTTTTTAGCCTTTTCTAATGCCTTAAAGCTCTCTTTGACCTTGACAACACGTTTGTCATCTTTTCTTGGCTTATCATTGTCATGAGAGTCGTTGTCATCAGAATCTGAATCAGAGTCATCATCGCCGTCTTCTTTTTCGTCTTCAAAGCTTTTAAAAAGCTCCTTGACGCGACGTTCACGATTGATAAGCGGCTCTTTATAGTCTAAGATAAAATCAATAAGATAAGGTACGGAACAGATGGCATCAATAATAACATCTTCACCCTCTTCAATAAGCATGGAGAGTTCAATCTCTTCCTCTTTTGTAAGAAGCGGAATCTGGCCCATTTCACGCAGATACATACGAACCGGGCTATCAGAACGTGACCACTCCAATAACTCACGCTCTTTCATGAGGTCAAATTCATTCTCTTGAGCTTCTTCGGCAATACGACGCAAAGCATCTTCGCGACGAGCTTTTTCTCGGTCATTAAGCATTTTGCTGTATTGTTCAGCCGTATAGAGACAGTTTTTATGTTTTTCTGACAGCTTGATAATATTTTTAGCCTGAGCCAGTGTAGGGTTTTTTTCAAATATTTTTGCTATTTCTTCAAAAGTAATACACTCTTTGCGTTCAACGGTAAAAATCTCTTCAAGTTTTTTATTGGTTTCTTTCGCTGCCATAGTATTCATAACCTTTTTAAGTGTGGAGTTTTAAAAAATCTTTTTGTCTCTATTAAAGAGGCGGATTATACCGAAAAAAGATTAAAATGTCATTAGCTGTTCTACAAGAGAAAGACTAAAGAATTTAAATATTTTCATGGTACACTATTATCGACAAAAGAAATTTTCTTTAAAAGATGAGCCGGATGAGCGTTTATTTTACCAAAAAAGAGAAGCAAGAGCTTCAAGAAGTCATTGTGAACTACGATTTGATCGAAATTGCACCTGACTATATGACACCAAAAATGACCTACCTTTTTTACAAACCCGTGGAAGAGATTAAAGATTTTGAAAACTATTTTTTAACAGACGAAGCTGTTGAACACTGTATATCCAATGACGGCATGGGTTATTTTGCCGGTGCACGTCTTATCGACGGTTGGGTAGAGACCTATTTTTATACAGCCAATTCAAAGGCATTGCGTCATGCTCTAAAAGAGAAGCTCCCGCCATCTACACAACATGAAATAGGCTCCTACAGTGATGAGGAGTGGCGTTTCTTTTTTGACAAATTAACACCCAATAAGTCACAAACGCGAGAAATTAATAATCGTTTTGTTACGCAGGATCTTGTCGAGGCGGGTGATGACTTGAACATGATGCACACTTTTGAACATGTTTTTTATGCACATACGCCTTCGCAACGTGAAAAGATAAAAAATGAGCTTTTAGATCTGGGTCATACTGTGGTGAGTGAACATGACAATAGTAACTTGGAAAAGAGCAATGTGCTTGTGACCCAACATCAATCTGATGCCACACTTAAGACTATTAATGATTTCAGTAAGTCCACAACCTTTATTGCAGATAAGTATCATGCAACCTATGAGGGTTGGACGACTGATTTAGCCCAATCATAAAGAGAGATAATGCCTCACAACAAACCTAAATATACGCTGTTTAAAAACACTACCTATGCACTCAATGGTTTTATTGAGATAACCAAGCATGAAACTTCATTTAAGTTGCAACTGCTGTTGTTTATTCTTTTGCAGATTGTTGACTGGATGTTGCCCATTGCTGTAGGATACCAAATGATTTTATCCTTGTCGTTGTTTATACCTCTGATGGCAGAGATTATTAATTCTGCCATTGAACGTGCTGTGGATCTTAGTACGACTGAGTATCATCTTTTAGCCAAGTATGCCAAAGATGCTGGAGCCACATTGGTATTTATCTCTTTTGTTGTAGTCTCACTTGTGTGGTTATTTACACTATTACATGCCTTCAAAATCTGGAATTAAGGAGTTTAGATGAAGAATACACTAATCATAGGAGCGGGCGGAGTCGGTCGCGTTGTCACACATAAATGTGTGATGAATAAAGACGTTTTTGGAAACATTACTTTAGCAAGTCGCCGCTTAAGTTCGTGTCAAACGATTGCCGAATCCCTGCCTCAAGGTGCCATTGATATTAAAGAGGTTGATGCAGATGACACGCAAGCCTTAATTGCTCTTATTCATGAACTTAAAGCTGATATCGTATTAAATATTGCTTTACCTTATCAAGATCTGACAATCATGGATGCCTGTGTCGCTACAGGAGCCATCTATCTTGATACAGCCAACTACGAACACCCGGATGAGGCGAAGTTTGAATACAAACTGCAATGGGCTAAACATGAAGATTTTAAAAGCAAAGGCCTTATGGGTTTGCTGGGCTCAGGATTTGATCCGGGCGTCACCAATGTCTTTTGTGCTTATGCTCAAAAACACTACTTTGATGAGATTCACACTATAGACATTTTAGATTGTAATGCGGGAGATCATGGTTATCCTTTTGCAACCAACTTTAATCCGGAGATCAACCTCAGAGAAGTGAGTGCCAATGGACGCTATTGGGAAGAGGGCAGATGGATAGAGACCAAGCCTATGGAGATCAAAATGGTTTGGGACTACCCTGAAGTCGGGCCAAAAGATAGCTATCTGCTTTATCATGAAGAGATGGAGAGTCTTGTTAAGCACATTAAAGGCTTAAAACGTATTCGCTTTTTTATGACATTTGGTGAATCTTATCTAACGCATATGCGATGCCTTGAGAACGTAGGGATGCTTGGCATCGAACCAGTCGAGCACCAAGGTATGAAGATTGTACCTATTGAGTTCTTAAAGACACTGCTTCCTGATCCGGCGAGTCTGGGGCCAAGAACCAAAGGAAAAACCAACATCGGTATTGTTGCCGAGGGTCTTAAAAATGGAAAAAAGAAAAAGATCTACATCTATAATACCTGCGATCATGAAGCATGTTATGCAGAGGTAGGATCTCAAGCCGTATCTTATACGACGGGTGTTCCGGCAATGATTGGGGCAAAATTAATGCTTCAAGGCGTCTGGAAAGGCGAGGGGGTTTTCAACATGGAGCAGTTGGATCCGGATCCTTTTATGGAAGAGCTTAACACCCAGGGGCTTCCATGGAAAATCATAGAACTGCCTACTGATTAACCTTTACCAGGTTTTTCAGTTCTAGAACTATCTCTTTTTTACGTATTTTCAAATAATCTGCAAGAGCTGTCATGACAGCTTCTTCGTTATCTTCAAGTCCTATAACAACTTTAAAGCCACCATCCGCAGGCACTACCGTGATGATGCGTGCAAAAAACTTCACTCTTTCAGATCGTTGTAGCTCTTTCATTACAAGATTCATTGATGCCGTAAGCTTGGTGTCTTGGTGGTAATTCTGGATTAATTCGTTGGTGACTAAGGCGGATATGGAGTTCATGGATATATCCAAGACCATACCTGCTACATTTATTTTTCCTATAGCCAGAGTGATGGCGGTATTTTTCTCAGGAACGATACGAGAAAACTTTCTTTGTTTGTACGAAGTGGAAAGAATTTTATATTTATGGATTTTTCCGCTTTTATCTTTATGGTTTGCCAACTTTACTTGACAGGCAATATCATTTGGCATCAGTGCCGAGTGTAAAAGCACCTGAGACTCCATAGACATGGCCAAACACTGAACAACCTCAGTGTTAAAACTTAAAACCCCATCATCTGATATGCTCGCATTAAAGATATTATTGTTTATAATAAGGCCTTTATAAAAGCTTGTAAGGCTTAAGCTGTTTGAACTGGCAGAGTCATTTAAAACATCTTGCAGCATGCTTATCACTTTGGTATTGTCGTTTTGAATGTCATTATAGTAGGACGCCACATAGATATCACTGTAGGCATTGCTGGATGTTTCATACAGACGATCGATCTTTTCCAAACAATGATCCATAGTGTCGTTGTGCTTAATGGAGGTTGCCGTTATGGCTACGCGTATAGGTATATTGTATTTTTTAGCTGTCTTGGTAATATCGCTTTGTATGGTTTGAATTCTCTGTTTTGCGTCATCAAAATTGCTGGATAAAGAAAACAGAAGTGCCCGATCATACCAAAAGCTTATTTTGCCGTCGCTGATGTATTGTAAAAGATGATGCATCAATTGGTGCAGTGTGGCTATAACTTTGGCACCGCCATACTGCTTCTCCATATCTGTTTGATTAACAAGACTTATTTCGCACAATGTAAATTGCTCTTCAGGTTCAAGTAGCTTTATTTGTGATTGCAAATAGGTGTAAAAATCCTCTTTGCTAAGAATGTCTGAATCAGAGGGGTCGTAGTCAATCAGATCAACGCTTTCGAGTGTCACCAAGGTATCGAATTTATCATGTTCCCCAACTTGGGTAACAAAATGAAAATGCTGATCCGGCAGTTCTGGTAAACTAAAATAGTCCTTGGGATGATCGTGAGAAGTATAGAGCTTAACAATATCAGTTGAAACCAGGGTCTCTTCCATATAGGGACTTCTGTAGACCAACGCCCCCTCCTTTAGCAAAAAGAAAAGATTTTTTTGCAGTAACAAAATAGTGCGAAGAAGGGCGTCATCCTCCAAGTTGGAACTTTTTACTGCGGCAGTTGAGGGTGTGTTGTCGGCAAGCACCTGAAGAAAGTCTTTTTTATTGATCGGCAAAGACACAAAAGCATGAAAAAGGTCTTTGAGGTTTTGTTTGTACACATCAAGTTTTTCAAGCTTTTCAATAAGAATGAGTCGGATATTTGGGTTTAGACGTATGGCATTTTGGGAAAATTGCTTTAAAGTTTGCACATCGCCAAGTTCTTTAATCAGTATGATGTGGGTTTTTCTAAGCTTAGCAGAGGCATCACCCAGGGCATGAGCTACATGCAAAGTGCCTACTTGGCTTTTTAAAAAGTTTGCCATGGTGACTTGATTGCTTTTCTCATCATGTAAAAAAAGAAGATTGGTCTTTTTTAGTGACACACTGCCCCTTTGAATTTGATCTGTATATTATAGCTTAATCACGATATAATACGAAAAAAGAGAGTTTAATGAGCGAATTTGCCTCTATAGAGACGCCCGCATATATTTGCGAGCAGGAGCTGCTGGAAAAAAACCTTAAAATCCTTCAAGCTGTCAAAAATGAGAGTGGTGCTAAAATCATTTTGGCCCTTAAAGGTTTTGCCATGTGGTCCACCTTTGATCTGGTTGGACGCTATCTTGATGGTTGTACGGCAAGTGGCTTGCATGAAGCACAACTTGCTTTTGATGAGATGGGCAAAGAGGTCCACACCTATTCACCTGCCTTTAAGGAGGAGGAGATTGATCAGATCGCATCCATTTCTGACCATATCGTCTTTAACTCTTCCCAGCAACTGCTTAAATATAAAGATCGCGTCAAAAAGGTCAATCCCAATATTGAGATTTCACTAAGAGTCAATCCGGAGTATTCGGCTTCACCCACAGACCTTTATAACCCATGTGCAGCTTTTAGTAGACTTGGAACAACCCTTAAGCAGCTAGATCCCGAAGTCATACCTCATTTGGACGGTATTAATTTTCATGCTTTATGTGAGCAAGGACCCGATGCTCTTGCAGAGGTGCTGACTGCTTTTGAAGAGAAGTTTGCTGACCTCATAGGCAAAGTTAAATATGTGAACTTTGGAGGAGGCCATCACATAACAAAAGAGGGGTATGATACAGCCCTTCTTGTAGAGATCATTAAAGGTTTTAAAAAGCGTCATAATAACATTGAGGTCTATTTAGAGCCGGGTGAGGCGGTAGGCTGGCAGTGTGGCTACCTGGTCAGTACAGTTTTGGATATTGTTGACAATGGTATGCAAATAGCAATTCTTGACACTTCCGCAGAAGCACATATGCCGGACACCTTAGCTATGCCCTACAGAGTAGATGTGAGAGGTTCTGGAATGGCTGGCGAAAAGGCATTTACTTACAGGCTTGGGGGTAACACCTGTTTGGCCGGCGATGTAATGGGTGACTACTCTTTTGACAAGCCGCTTAAAGCAGGAGACAAGATTGTATTTGAGGATCAAATACACTACACTTTTGTGAAAAACACTACTTTTAACGGTATCAAGCTACCATCTTTGATGATTAAACGCCCCAATGGTAAACTTGAACTTATTAAATCTTTTGGGTACAAAGACTATAAAGAGCGTCTTTCATAATCACTCCTCCAGCGGTGAGACGCATCTTGCATAAAGTGTTGCGTTGCTGTCTGTGAAGCTAAATATCTTTTTTCGCTTGGCATCATATCCGTAAAAGCGACTATTGTCCCACACCGGTTTA
>JBFHUP010000021.1:0-12074 GCA_041589975.1 Sulfurimonadaceae bacterium
ATAGAACTCTACTTTTTACGCTCCTTCGAAATCGAAATCGCCAAAGAGATCCTCCCTCTAGCCGCAAGACTAGATGTTGAGAACAAGACCTTAGAAGATGTCCCGCAACTCAATCGCTACATAGAACATTATGGTATTTATAAAACAGATATCGGTGTCTATGCCTTAGTCGATAATAAGATAGCCGGTGCCGCATGGGTACGCCTTTTAAAGGGTGAAAACAACAAAGGTCACGGCTATATCGATGATGAGACCCCAGAGCTTGTCTTAGCTGTCAAACCTGAGTTTAGAAACCAAGGCGTGGGCACCAAACTCATGGAGCAACTCATGCATGAGGTGGCCATCAGTTTTAAAAAGATGAGTCTGGCAGTCAGAACTGATAGTCCTGCAATACATCTGTATGAAAGATTAGGTTTTGAAAAGGTCAAAGAGATCAACAATGAGGAACGGGGTATTACGGCCTTAGTCATGGTAAAAGAACTTGAACCTGCAACTGCTGACACCCAAGAAGAAGATTGGTACAAAGCCACTCAAAAGTGGCGAAATGACGTCTACTAGAGCTCTATTTTAAAAAAAGAGATCATCAGCATCAACAGCTTCCTGCTCCTTTTTCTGGTATTTTTTGATCTTCACTTCATTGGTCAACTTAAAGAAATTTAACATTTTATTCATCTCTTGTTCGGTGATATGAAGTTCATTGGCAATATCACTTACCTCTCCAATAAAAGAAGTACTTTCAAACGAAAGACTGGACATATACTGGATCTCTTCTATGATCTTGATAATCTTTTCATTCATGACTGCGATGGTCTGCACACTATCACCGCTAATCTGGACATTCTCATCGATACTGTTCATGACCCTATCGACTTGGGCTTTGGCATCTTCACCCTCTTCTACCATTTCATCCACGATCGACTTGTTACGATCGATCCTTTGGGTCGCAGAGTCCATCGACTGAATCAGTATCGAAATAGAGGCATCAATCTCTGCAATAGAACGGTTCGTCTTTTCAGAAAGGTTTCGTACCTCATCGGCAACCACGGCAAAACCACGTCCGTGTTCCCCTGCTCTGGCAGCTTCTATAGCAGCATTGAGTGCTAAAAGATTGGTCTGCTCTGAGATATCCTTAATCACATTGATGACCTCTTTTAAAGCACTGGAGTCTTGAATAAGTTGTTGAAACTCACTGGTGAGCTCTTCGGTCGTCTCTGCCGTACGCTGGATGTTTTCTAAGATAAGATTGATCGTATTTCGGGCCTCATCCAAAGAGCTTTTACTGGCGGTTCCTTGCGTTAAAATACTTTGACTCCCTTCAACGGTCTGATCCAGTGAGGTACGCACATCATTAAGAAGCTGCATTATCTCTTTCGCTACATTATCCGAAGCTGTCGTCTTTTGCGTCAAGGTACCCGTTAGCACATTAAGATTTTCCACCATGGAGCCCAGATAGATAGAGCCCTCTTTAACCAAAGAGACCGTATCATCGATCTTGACAATGAACTTATTGATCGAACCAGACACCTGGTCAATCTCATTCTTATCATCCCTTACGGGAAGTCGTTTGGCGAGATCTCCATCACCTTCACTCAGATCTTTAGCCACCCCGTTGATACGTTCGATATTGGTCAGAATACTTCTTCCTGTTAAAAAATTAAAGATTGTCAGAAAAGCGATCATCAATGTCACTAAAATACCGAAGTAGAATAAAAACGTCCCTTTCATATCATCAAAATAATCGGCTTTGTTTACCCCTGGAACTACCCAGGCATTCCACTGAGGAATATAGCGAAATGCACTAATTTTCTCCTGTCCTGTAGTTGAAGAGACATACTCATAGATACCTCCCTCTTTATGTGAGGTAATGTAGGACCCGTAGGAGGTCTTTTTAAGATTGGCCCCCTCTTTAGTCGGGTGGATTAAAAGCAACCCTGACTCATCTATAAGGTAGATATACCCTGTCTTACCCACATGAATCTTTTTAATGGAATCTTTGAGTTCTTTATCCTGATACCCTTTAGGATCTTTAGAGGCAATATAGTTCAAGCTTCCTTCTAAGGATACAGCCACACTAACAATATCTTTAGTCATGATCGTTTTAACACTGCCTAAAGCAATAAAATAGGCAACTACAACACTGGCAATAATACTTATGATGGCAACGAGAAGATTAAATATAAATTTAGATTTAATTGTTTTTAAATACATTGCACCCTCCATCTCTATTTATTATACCCTATCGTCCAATGATAAATATATTAAAAAATATTTTAACAAGAAAAAATGTTTGATTTTGCCTTTGAAAATACCAAGTTTGGGTATAATCGGCCATGTCAATAAAAAAAGTCCTACGATCTTTGCTCCTGCTGTCTGCTACGATCTTACTGCTTTTTTTATTGTTGGATTTTCTCTTTCCTTTGGATCACAAACGTCTTTTTAAACCCCTTTCAACCCAGATCTACGACGCTTCTGACAAGCTGCTACGTATCAAACTGAGTTCTGATGGCTACTACCGATTTCAAGCTAAACCCAATGAAGTACCCCAACTGCTTAAAAAAAGTGTTCTTAATTTTGAAGACCGCTATTTCTACTGGCATTTTGGCGTCAATCCGATAGCAATCATCAAGGCGATCTATCATAATGCTACTTCAGATCGCACCATCGGTGCCTCTACAATCACCATGCAGGTTGCCCGTATGATGCACCATAAACAACGTACTTTGGGACAAAAGCTTTCTGAGATTTTTACCGCCTTGCAGCTGGAGTGGCACTACACTAAAGATGAGATTTTGACTTTGTATTTCAATCTGGCCCCCTATGGCGGCAATATTGATGGCATCAAAACGGCCGCTTGGTTTTATTACCAAAAGCCGCTTCACACACTTAGTATCGCAGAGATGGCTACATTGACCACCATTCCGAAAAACCCCAATCTCAACAGACCTGATATCGCAACAAACCTCTACCAAAAACGCCTCAGGGTTTTACGTATCCTGCTTCAACAAAAACTTATTAGCACAGAGCAGTTTGATCGGGCTTTTAAAGAGCCTCTGCTAAAAAAAAGGTTTAAGGCCCCCTTTCAAGCTCCCCATTTTTGCGACCATATCGAAACAACGGGCCGTGTTTATGCGAGCCTGGATCCCAACATTCAAAACAAGCTTTTAAAAACCTTGCAGATCCATGTAGACAAACTTCTTGATAAGGATCTGCATAACGGTGCCGGTATCATCATCCACAACCCTTCGATGAAAGTGGTAGGCTACGTCGGAAGTGACCGCTTTTTTAATGCAAAAAACCTGGGACAAAACAATGGGGTGACGATGATAAGAAGCCCGGGTTCAAGCCTAAAACCCTTTGTCTTTGCCAAAGCTTTGGATCAGGGCCTGATCACACCCAAGCGAGAGCTTTTTGATCTGCCCTTACATCTCAAAGGGTACGATCCCCAGAATTTCAGCCGTACCTTCTTAGGGGAAGTCTCTGCCGAACAAGCCTTGCAAGACTCACTTAATATTCCTGCCGTAGCCTTAAACAAACTGCTGGGTGACGACTCCTTATACGAGCTGTTACAAGGTGCCCAGATCAAAAGTCTCAACCAGGAAAAGAGCTATTATGGCGACAGTATCACCTTAGGCGGTTTTGGTATATCCTTGATTGACTTAGCTCACCTTTACAGCAGTTTTGCTCATGGCGGTCTTTTAAAAACGCTTGGATTCACCTCTGATTTTCAGACCCAAAAAGTGACCAGACTCTTTTCTAAAGAGGCAGCCTTTATCACCGCCCAGATGCTTAGCGATGCTATACGCCCAGAGTTTTCCGCTTACTGGGAATCTTCAACGGATAAGGTCAGAGTCGCTTTTAAAACCGGAACTTCAGCCAACTCCAAAGACCTCTATACCATTGGTGTCACACCCGAATATACCGTAGCGATATGGATGGGCAACTTTTCGGGAAACCCGACTAAAGATCTCACCGGTATGGATAGTGCCAGCAAAGCCCTCTTTGATATCTACGACTATCTTGCCAAACAGTACACTATAAGCTGGTTTGCCCAACCGGAAGGTGTGGTTTTAAAAGATATATGCAGTGATGCGATCAAACTTGGACGCTGTAAAAACCTACAGGAGGACTACACCATACAAGGTGTCAGCCTCAAACGCCCCTGTGAACTTTTAAGAGCGGAAGTACTCGCCTATTTAAGTGACAAAAAAACCCTCTCCGAAGATAGTATGATTGTCCACCCCTGTTATGAACAGTGGAACGACTATCCGCCATTGATCAGCTCAATTTATGACAAACAGGTCATTATAAAACCACACAATGAGCATGCCAATAAGCAAAAAATAATGATAAAATGCTACACTTTTAAACAAAACAAAACGATTACTTGGCTTATTGATGATAAGCAGCCTCTCAAAGGCCAATCATCACAGGAGCACTTTATCGATCTTGCCGCAGGAGAGCACAAAATCTCTTGCATCGATAGCCACGCTCTTATGAGTGAAGTTACACTTGAAATCAAGGAAGAATAAATGTACTTTCGTCTGCTTTTTGCCCTGTTATGGGTCACCTTTAAACTCTCTGCCGTAACGATATCTGCCAAGGACGCTCTTCCCTCACCCGATGCGTCCAAGCTGATCTTTAATCTCTCCAGCAATATTTTTCCCCAAAAAGATCTGGGCAGCTATACCCATGAGAAACTCTTATCATGCCAACCTGCGATCCAAGGGGCCTATGAGTTTAGCGGGCACAATGAACTTACCCTCTATCCATCAGAACCCCTAAAAGCCAACCAACGCTACAGCTGTCAGCTTAACAAAACCTCCTATACGCCGCAAGGCAAAGCAGCAGCCCTGTTTACAACCCAAGAGCTTTATGCCGTTATTGAGCGTTTTGGAAAAATGGTTAGTTTAAAATTTAATACCGCAGTTGATCCGAAAAAACTCAAAGCCGCTCTGACCATCTCTCGGACTCAAAATCTGGCAGCTACCGCTTTAGCCTATGCTCTGACAAGCAACCAAAAGAGCAAACACTTTATTGCGATGATTCAAGAAGATGTTCTTGATGATGAGCTTGAAGTGCTCATCGATACGTCCCTATCTGTAGGCATGTCGCAACGTATTGTTGAAAAACTCTCATCTAAAAAAACCAAACAGGTCACCTTTGATCCGAAGCGTAAAAGTATGACCATAACAGGACAGCCCCGTTTTGTCGCGACCGATGACGGTAAACTGGCCATACGTCTGTATCTACCGCACTACTTTTACAGCTCCACACCTATCCGTCCTTTTATCTCCATCCAAGGGATCGAAAACTTTGATGTAAGCTCACCCAACTATCTGTATGGCACAGAACGCAACCAATACGGAATACCCAACGATAATCAACGCTATGTAGATATTACTGCCGAATTTGAGTCCGGTAAAAGTTATGACATCACCATTTTAAAAGGCCTTAAAAGCGAATACAGCTATCAACTCAGACATGACCAGACCTTCACCGTTACTATGGGAGATCGCAAACAGTATATCGCTTTTGAATCTGACAAACCCTATCTTTCAAGCAGTGGAGAAGTGGGACTCAAATCCGTCAACACCGAAAAAGCGACCATCATCGTAGAACATCTTATGGATCAGAACTATCGCTATTTTGTCACTTTTAAAGGGGGTGACGGCAGCTACCTTTCAAGCATGTCCCAAGAGGTCGGTCGCAAGAGCTTTCATCTGGGCGGTAAAAAGAACACATTTGGCAATTACAAAATTAATATCAAACCTTTTATGAAAGATTTCAAATCTGGGGTCTACCAACTTACTATCCATTACGACAAGGGTAAAACAGCCACCAAAGCGGTCTACTTCAGCGATATCGGTATCACGGCTAAAGTTGCAAACGATCAGTTGTTTGTCTGGTCCACCAAGCTTTCAGACAGCTCTCCGATCGATGATGCTCATGTGAAGATCTACTCTGCCAAAAATGAGCTGATCCAAGAGAGCATGACAGATGATGACGGTGTGACCATTGTCAATCTCAAAAAAATAGCCCACAAAGACCCTAGAAGTATCGTTGTTTCAACCGATGATGAACAAAGTTTTCTTTATCTTGACACTGCTTTAAACAGCGTATATACACCGATTTCAGCATCACAAGCTGAAAAGTATAAGACCTTTATCTACCTGCAAAGTAAACTTGTTCGTCCCGGTAATGATGCCCAGATTCTCATGCTTTTAAAAGATAAAAACTATCTGGCAGGTTCTCAGCTGCCGCTTGATGTCAAGATCACAGATCCAAGCGGCTATAAGGTCTTTGACAAAGTTTTAAAAACCTCTGAGCATGGTGCTGTTGATTTTAAGCTTTTTGTCGAAGAGAGCTTTAAAACAGGCACCTACCGAATTGCCGTCAAATTGGGCAAACACACCATAGGCAACGGAAGTTTCAGTGTTGAAAACTTCATTCCGCAAAAGATCAAAAACAGTATTGATTTTAAACAAAAAGCAGTCAAGCCTAACGAGCTGCTTCATGCTACGGTAAGTTCCCGATATCTTTTTGGTGCTCCTGCATCCAAACTCAAAGCCGAAGCTCGCCTGACAGCTGTCTCCAAGGTCTACACCCACCGCGACTACAAAGGTTTTAACTTCAACAATGAGATCATGGCTAAAAAGAATGTCCAAAACTACCTTTTGCATAGCAAGTCGCTACATCTTGACAGTAAAGGCAAGGCCGAACTGATCTTTGATACGCATATCGCCCAAAACCCGCCTTCGATGCTTCAAGCACAGTTAGGCTTAACCGTATTTGATGACGGACGTGGAGTCTCTACCTATAAAAAGATCGATATTTTTCCTTACGAAAGTATGGTCGGGCTTAAGCTTGCTGATGCATCCATTGAAAAAGGTGATGCCATCAAAGCCCACACAGTTGCACTAGAACCGCAAGAAGGAAGCAAACTTTCCCGCAAACTTGAGGTCGTGATCAAAAAAAGCAGCTGGGAATATTACTATGACGCCCAAGGCTACTACCGCTGGAACAAACGCTATCACGACTTCAGCCGCTTTTATATCAATTCAGGAGATCCGATTGAAGTGACGATGCCCAATTCAGGTGATTATACACTGGTCGTAGCAGATCGTCTCTCAGGTCACAGTACAAGCAGAGATTTTCGGGTAAGCGGTTGGGACTACACACCTATCGATCCCACTTCAGACATGGGTAAGGTACAAGTGACTATAGATAAAACCAAACTCAAAGAGGGCTTTAAACAAGGCGATACCTTGCAAGCGGATATTAAATCGCCGTTACAAAAGGGTCATCTGCTGCTCACGCTTGAAGCCCAAAATATCCTGTGGCACAAAGTTATTAAGCTGGATAAAGGCAGTGCCTCAGTGAAAATCAATCTGGACTTTCCGATGCCTGAAGGAGCCTACCTAAGAACCCATATGGTACGTTCAACAGCCACACCTTCCACGCTCTTGCCATTTAGAGCAAGCTCTGCAACCTTTATCAAAAGTGATAAAAGAGCCTATAAACAAACAGTAGGTATCAAAGCAGCTCAAACCTCAACATCTCATACGACACAAAAAATCGAAGTCACAGCTAAGCCAAACAGTTCCGTGATTGTCTCTGTCGTGGATGAGGGGATCTTGCAGATCAAGGGACAACTCCCACCCCAGCCCTTTAACTTTTTTGAACGCATGATGAAAGAACAGATCGCTTTGTTTGATCTGTATGACAAAGTCATGCACTATCAGACTCAAGGAAAACTGCTCTCCTTTGGTGGCGATGGTTCGGCTCGCATGAAACGCCAACGTAAACACTTAGGTCCTAAAACCGGGGCCAAACGGGTCAAACCTTTTGTCTACTGGTCAAAGATCGTTACAGCAGATAGTAACGGAAAAGCAACGGTACAACTGCCGATCCCTGCTTTTAACGGACAAGCTGAGATCGTAGCTGTCGCTTTTGATACCAACAGTGTAGGATCAGCATCACAATCTATCGTGGTAAAAGATGACATCATTATCAAACCTACATTTACACGCTTTATCCATATCCAAGACAAGCTTCAGGTGCCAATACGTATTTTTAATACCACAAAAACAGAGCAACGTGTCACCTTGTCAGCTACCGCAAGCAAAACTTTGGGCTTTACCTTTAAAAACAAAGAGATCACCATCAAAGCTAACAGCTCAGAACTGATTGAAGCAACCTTGCAGGGACTTGCCTTTGGCAAAGGTGATCTGAAGATCTATGCATCAACCCAAGAGGGTAAACGTTTTCAAACTGCCGTACAGCTTCCTGTGACATCAGCCTATGCTCTGCAAACCAAAGTCTATAAAGGTGAAACTTCCCAAGCTTTAACCCTTGATGTAGATGCTCAATACTTTGGTGATACGGTACCAAAACTGTATATGAATATCTCCGACTCTTACTTGTCACAACTTTTAGGCAGTGTTAATGCACTCATTGGATATCCGCATGGTTGTGCCGAACAAACCAGTTCGAAACTTTTAGGTATGCTTTATATCGATAAGTTTGTCAAAGGAGCTAATGATCAACATACTCGGGATCTATTAAACGATCGTAAGCGTTTTATCCAGGAGGGAATCTACAAACTGGCCAGTATGCAAAAAATCAGCGGAGAGTTTGGCTACTGGAGATCAAGCGGCTATATCAATCCTTATGCCTCAATCTATGCATCTGATATTATTTTGGAACTCAAAAAGCAAAACTTTGATGTTCCTGCAGATATGCTTCATAAAACCTTTAAAGCTTTGCGAAACCAATCCCGTGGTTATGGAAACTACCGTTACGGTTCTGTATCGCACTTTGAACGCCTCTATGCAGCCTATCTTTTAGCGATGCATAACCAGCTCGATATTGCTACGGCTAATAGCTTGTATGACCAAAAGATCTACCAACGAAGCTTAGTCTCTCACTATATGATGGCAGCCATACTTAAAAAACTGGGTTTAACAGCACCACTTAACGCGGTCTTTGCGGAGATAGAAGGGGTGCATTACAGTACGCTGTCCAGCCGTCGTGAACTGGGAGGTTCTTTTTATTCCAAAGTCAGAGATCTCTCCTTTGCTCTGTATCTGCATGTTACACATTTTAAGAAAAACGATCTCTCCAAACGTCTTTTGGAAGAGGTTCATAATGAGTCTAAAGATGCCTATTCAACACAAGACCAAGCTTTTATCATGAGAGCTATGGCCGCTTACTACAAGGATCAAACAAGCCAAAACATGAAGGTGGAAGTGGTACTTAATCATAAAGCTGTTAAAGCAGAAAAACCTTTTACCATGGAAACTGAACTTACAGCATCCAAGATTTTTATCACACCGAAACAAGGTGTTGTCAACTACACTTTTGAAGTTTCCAACTACATCAAAAGAGCCTTGCGTGATCAGCCACTACAGCGTCAAATGTCTACCTTAAAACTTTACCGTTCCTATGTTGATGAGGGTGGCTTAGAAGTAGATCCTCAATCGCTGAATATTGGGGACCTTTTTTACAGCAAGATAGAGATAGCCAGCAAGAAAAAGCTTAAAAATATTGTGATATCCAATCGCATTCCGGCCTGTTTTGAGATCGTCAATGAACGTTTGCAAAACCATAAACGCTCAAACAGTGTCAAAAACAGTCTCAATTTTAAACCGGATTATCAAAACTTCCTGGATGACAAAGTGCTGACTTTTATCAACCTATCTCAGCCGTCACGCTATTATGACAACAAAATGCGTACCTATCAGATACGAAGTAATACCCAAATCTTTTATCAGCCAATGAGAGTCTTGGCTAAAGGTAGCTGTCAAATGCCAGCCGCTGTTGCCGAAGCGATGTATGACAGTCGTATCAATGCCTACAGCAAACACTTTGAGACGCTTCTGATCCATGACAACGATAAGCGTCAAAACAGTGTCAAACCTAACAAGCTGCTTCAAAAGTGGTAATTTAAGCCCATGAGTGAAACCCTGGAGCTCTTTGAAGCAGTTCCGATCATGCACAGCAACAAAGAGAAGCTTCTTACTTTTCTTATTAGAATGATGCTCTCTTTTGGCCATATCATCATAGCTTTGCTTGTCTGGATCGATACAAGCTGGTATATTGCCCTATCTACCCTGCTTTTGGGTTATCTGGTGATGGGCATTGTCAGCAGTAAAATCGTCCACTTTTATATCCCTGCCCGACAAAGAGAGTTTAACTACAGCAATAAAGAGCTCGCCGCGTGGATTATTGCCTATTATAGAAATAGTACGCCATAGGAGCGAAGCCCCTATGGCTACGTTGACACTAGGTCCTCCTCAGCGGAGAGCTCACGTCGCTAGCTCCTTTACGATGCAACATCAAGGCAAGATTTAAAGTGTTACAGCTATTTAAATTTTTCATATAAAGAAGCCAGAGAATTCTAACAAAACAATGTGATGTTGATCGTTAAAGGGCTGTTTTGTGCCCTAAGCGAAGCGAGGAAATACCCTTGGTATACTCCTATAGCGTATTATATTAATTTAACTATACATAAGAGCGTTTTTGATCTCCATCGTCTTAAGCGGCTTTGAGATCAAGGTAAACTCTAGATCCTGTTTATTTTCCCGTATCTCAACGACTTTGGCATTGGAAGCCAATATAAACAAAGAGTCATCTTTAAAAGCTTGGGCAATATCGGGATATTTTTTAGCCAGATGAAACAGATACTGCAGACCGTTTTTAAACACTGGTGTCGTAAAATCGTAATCAAGCACAATCTTCGTAGGGATATTGCTTTCCAACCATGATTCTACCAAACTTGATTTTGAAAACCCCACCATATGCCACAGACGAAAGTTCTCCTCCTGCTTGCTTTTGACCTCTTGCAGGGTGGCTAAAAAACTTGAAATAATCATGACGTTTTCATGTTCAAAAGCTTCATACTCTTTAATCTCTGCCTTACTTATTTTTTGCAAATAGATAAGCAGGGCTTTTGTATTGGGTATTTGATTCGGCATTGCTTTACGTATAAACTTCATCACTGAAGCTGATGTCTTAGCCCGATGCCACAGCATTTTTTCTATAGCTCCCGTATAGTGCAAGAGTGTTGCCGAACTGTATTTGAATATTGTTTGCAGTTTTTTATTACTCTCATCCGCAAGCGGTTTTGAACTTTTAAGTTCCGGAATCGTTGAAAAAATTTTCATCGTTTGATAAAAATTTTTGATCCATCCATGAAAAGCTATCAATTCTTCATACTCGGCAAACATTTTTTGCACTTCATAATCGATGATATCTTCATCATATTGGGTCAAAACTTCCACGACCAAATCAAACTGCGGCTGAAACAGCTGAGGCTGTAGTTTTTTATAACGGTTGACACGGGTAAAGAGTTGATAGATCTTGGTCTCAAGCTCTTTAAAAATAGCAACCAAGGTCTCTTTAGGGTTAAGCTGATCCTTACTCTGACCGGCTACCTGGTATTTGACCTTTTCCAAAGCTTTTTGAAACCCTTTTTTCAATTCCAAAGGATTTTTTATATCAAAAGCTTTGTCAGGAGCTGACAGTTTTTTATGACACTTTTTTAAAAGCTCTGCATCAATAGGTTTTTCCGTCTCAGTTAAGGCATTATACTCCTCTAACGCAATGCGAAGTATTGTTAAAAGATCTTCATCCAAAACACGCGTATCGTAAGAGAATTGTCCCTCCAATGCAGCTTCCAGGACCTCTTCATTAACCGCAATATCTTTCAACGTCAAGTAGTTGTGTAACACTTCGGATGAGAACTCTTTTTTTGCCTGATTCTCTTTTTGGATCAAGACCATATCATTGAGATTTTGCTCTTTTCGTTCCAAAAGCTCATTAAAATGTGCCGGAAAACTCTCTTTATTAAAAGGTTTATGTATAACACCGAGAATATTTTTTTTGGTACTGTAGCTAAGTTGCTCTGCAATCTCTTTTCCCGTAATCAGCACAACTTCCATAGTTGAAATTTTATTCGTATCAACAAGGATGTCCAGCAACTCATCACCATTAAGATTGGGTATATTCACATCGCTGATGATCAGCGTTATTTCAGGGTGAGAACCTAAAATATCATAAGCTTCCATGCCATC